>DAOTHZ010000044.1:0-17528 GCA_035447945.1 Syntrophomonas sp. | reverse complement strand
CAAAAAAACCACCTCTCACGAGATGGTTTTTTATCAATATATATTTATGACAATTATGGTGGAGACGAGGGGATTCGAACCCCTGACCCCCTCGTTGCGAACGAGGTGCTCTCCCAGCTGAGCCACGCCCCCACAGCAGAATAAATTATAGCATATTATGCCGGGGAAAATACAATAAAAATCTTGCCGGGATCGACATGTACCAAACAGAGAAGCAGGGAATCAATAAACAACGCCTCTCAATGCTTAGGCGGGCGAGAAACCTTGATGGTCAAACCAGTCTTCGCTTAATCCATCATATACTTTCTCCAATTCATTAAGATGATGCATTTCCCATTTGGAAAGGGTCTCATATAGTTTTTGCGCTTCTGGATTAGTAGATTTTTCAGCGGCTTCACGATAATAGTCCAAGGATGCCTTTTCCATCAGAATTCCGATATGAAAAACTGATATTTCCAGGGTGTTTTTCTGTTGGCCTTTCAATTGGGAAAAATCAAAGATGGGTGGCAGGCTCATTTCCGCCTGACTTTCCAGTTGTTTCAGATCGAAGCTGTTGCCCGGGGCCAAAGACTGCATCAATTGGCGCAGCCAGGTACCATGTTGTTTTTCTTCTTCGGCCAAATATAGAAAAGCATTTTTCACTTCTTGATTATTGCTTTGGTCAGCCGCCAACTGATAAAAGTTTTCTCCCTCGGCCTCGATTAAGATCGCTTTCTTTAGAATGTTCAGTTCGTTGGTGCTCATATTCTCCGCTCCTTTCCTTTTTGCTTGCCTTTATTTTATCTCAATCGTAGTTGTTTGTATTCATCAATTCATTCACTCGGGCAAAAATCCATGGTGCCATCTGCAAATTATTAAAATACGATTGTAATAAATCAAGATGAAATTGTGTTACAATGACGACAAAATTGTAATATCGAATCGAATATTGTATAATTACTTTAATTTTAATATAGACAATAACTGTTCAATAGGCGGTGAAATAATGAATGCGGCCCCTTTAACGTTAAACCAATTACCCTATCTGGATAGTATCATACATAGAATTGTCGGCAACATGTTGTTGATCTCGCAGGTTTCCCTGGAAGGGGAATACCAATATTTAGGCAACACCCACCAAACGCTTTTGGGTTATGAACCGGAAAGCTTGCTGCACCAATCCATATTTGATTACATTCATCCCGAAGAACTGTTTATGGTCAGGTCTTTGTTTAAACTTGGGCTGGATACCGGTCAGTTTAAAACAACAAGGATACGTTTTCGTTGCCGCGATGAACAATACATTCATTTGGAAACCCAGGGGATGGCAGTTTACAATAAAGAACAGCAAATCACCGGAGCCGTATTTGTCACTCGCGATATTACGGAAGAGATTCGCCTGGAAAACGAACTGGCCCGGCTGGAACAGTTGAAAACCATTGGACAAATGACTGCCGGACTGGTGCACGAGGTTCGCAATCAAATCACGTCTGTACGTGGGTTTTTGCAGTTTCTGGGCGATCATGAGGATTTGCAGCCATATGGCAATTACTTTGCATTGATGATTGAGGAATTGGATGGTGCCAATCAATTGATGGCAGATTACTTGTCCATGGCCAAGGAAAAGGAAGTGCGTTTTTCCTGGCAGGATCTCAATGCCGTGATACGAACCCTATATCCATTTATTGCGGTGGAGGCTGCCCGCAACAACCATAGAATTATACTGGATTTGGGGAATATTAATGAAGTGTATATGGATGGCAATCAGATTCGCCAGTTGATTGTCAATTTGGTAAACAACGGATTGGAAGCGATGCAACCAGGATTCACCCTGACCATTCGAACCTTATCCCAAGGCAATCATATCATCCTGGCGATTGAAGACCAAGGCGCGGGGATTGATGCAGCAATAATGGAGCGCATCGGTACACCTTTTTTTACCACCAAAGAACAGGGGACAGGGCTGGGTTTATCCATCTGTAAAAACATTGCTGCCCGCCATAAAGCCAAATTGACCATCGAAAGCGGCACCGCTGGATCCATCGTATCGGTTTGTTTCAAGGATTTTAAGGTTCTTAATGATCATGACGGTCTCGGGACGCAGTCAATGTTTGAGCGATAAGCATCAAGGGGAGCTCATTTTTGCCTGGCAGGCTTGTGAAATATGTTCCAATAAAGCAAGACTGTCGTCTTGCAGATGGGGGTCTTGATGAGCTTTCACTTTTTGTATGGTTTCCGGCACAGGAATGACGCGAAAGTTTTCTCGATTGTTTTCAATATAGGAATGGGAAAACGTGGGGATATAATCAAATGATTGCAGTTCAGTTTTCCCGGTCAGCAAGTCTTTTTTAAATGCCAGGCTGATGATCACGCCGCTGTTTCGCTCGACTCCATTTTGATCCCCCAGACAGTTGCCCATTGAATATACGATGAATTTCTTTTGTCCGCTGACCGTCAACACTTCTGCCGGCTGCAAGACATGGGGATGCCCGCCGAAAATTACATCAGCTCCTTGGATGAAAAAACGCTGCGCCATGGCAATTTGTTTTTCTGTCGGGTAGGGGCTGTATTCAACCCCCCAATGCAAGCTAACCACCAGGATGTCAACCTGCGGACGCAGGGCAGTAATGTCCTGAAGAACGACTTGTTCATCCAAAAGATTGTAAAAATACGGTTTGTCCTGGGGCAGGGGAATCCCGTTGGTATCGTAGCCATAGGCTAAAAAACCTACTTTCACTCCGCGGATGTCTTTGATCAGGGGAGTTTCTCGTTCCTGTTGGGATGGATTGACGCCGAGGGTGTCCAGACCGCTTTGCCGGAGAACATCCAGTGTACGTATGGCGCCTTCATAGCCTCGATCAAGGATATGATTGTTGGCATTGGTGACCAGATCAAATCCGGTATTATTCAGGGCGGTTGCCAAGCTGTCGGGCGCATTGAAAAGCGGATAGCCCGTATATCCGTTTTTCGGACCGGCCAGCGCAGCTTCCAGATTAATCATGGCATAGTCGGCAGATTCCACGATATGCTTGATGGGGGCAAACATTTGCTCATATTGATATTCTCCATGGTTCAATCCGGCAGCGATGACGGTATTGTGCATCAATATATCGCCTGTGGCCAATAATCTTATGGTTTCACTGGTTTTGACCGGTTCATGCCCGCTCCGGGTCGCTTTGATGGCAGGCTGGGAAATGATCACCATGGTTATCGTGATGAACAGAATTAACCCAAAACCAATGATTGTTCTAAAATTCCGCACCGTATTCAACTCCCTGTGGTATTCGCTAAAACAAGTTTAGCACAGCTGCCGGATGCATTAGCAGACAACTTTTGTTATATTATTAATACCTGTTTAAGCAGGTAATTATTACAGGACAACGGACTAGGAGGGCAAACATGAACAAATACCATATTGATAAGGAAGATGCAGTACTGGTGATCATTGATATTCAGGAACGTTTAATGTCGGCCATGCCCGAACGTGAACGGGTCTACAAGAACACGGCGCTGTTGATCGAAACGGCCAAACAGCTCGGTATTCCAATGGTTGTCTCGGAACAATATCCCCGCGGGTTGGGACCAACCGCCGCTGAGATTAAAGACCATTTGGCTGACTATCAATACATCGAAAAAGTATCTTTCAGTGTGAGTGAGCAGTTGCTGGAAATCCTGCCAAAGGATCGCAAAACCTTGATTGTAACCGGCTCGGAAACGCATGTTTGTGTCTTTCAGACGGTTCGGGACATGGTGGAGGCAGGCTATACCGTTCATCTGCCCCAGGATGCTGTCTGCTCGCGTTTTGCAATCAATTATTGCAGCGGACTGGATTTAATGCGTGATCTGGGGGCAGTCATCACCAATAGTGAAACGATTGTCTTTGATTTGCTTAAAGTTGCCGGAACTCCTGAATTTAAAGCGATTTCACCCCTGCTGAAATAACAGGTATGCGAGATGCAAATTGACAAGCCTGCTTCGTAACAAGTATATTACTGATAGAGAATTACGGGAACAAAATATTTTGATGGAGGTATGGGCATGAGTTACGGAAAGCATTTTAATTATACCAAAGAGGGCGATGTCGCTATTGTGACCCTTTGCAATCCCAAAGGGTTCAATCTGGTTGCCGGTGAAACGTTTTTCCGGGAATTGTATGAGATTCAGGAAATTATGGAGGAAGACAAAACCTTGCGTGCTTGTGTCATCAATGCCGAGGGGGATCATTTCACCGCCGGCGTCGATCTGAAAACCCTGCGGCAGGCTGATTCCCAATGGATCATGGATCGTCTGGTATGGCTGCAGAGACTGTACAGCCGCTGGCAGGAGTATCCCTTCCCGGTCATCGCTGCCATTCAAGGAATTTGCTACGGCTCCGGCATGGAACTGATTTTGGGCTGCGATTTCAGGATTGCGGCGGACAACGTCCGGTTCTCCATCCCCGAAGTACGCTTCGGATTATCTCCCGATATGGGTGGGACCGCCAAGCTGACTCATTTGGTCGGCATCGGGCAGGCCAAACGCTTGATTCTGGGTTGTGACGAGATCAATGCAGAAGAAGCACTGCGCATTGGTTTGGTAGAAATCGTTGTCAAATCGGAAGAGCTGCAGCAAACCGCCCTGAAATATGCCAAAAGGATGGCAGGCATGCCGCCGGCCGCCCTGCGTTTTGCCAAGAAAGGGATTAATGTTGCCAATGAGAGCAGTGTGGCTGCCAGTCTGCTGTTTGAAGAAGCCCAGTCCACTTTCTGCTGCGGGACCCAAGACCAAAACGAAGGCATTGATGCTTTCTTTGAAAAGAGAAAACCGGTATTCCATAATAAATAAGCTGGCATACGCAAGCAAAGCCGTATCTGGGAATCTCAGATACGGCTTTTTATATTTCTAAATCAATTGCAGAATCCATTTGACAAATAACCGGAAAGTGAATATTATTAGATGTCAGGTGCGTTAATAAAAACGATTGTATTTCGGCACTACTATCATAATAGTAATGCCGTTTGTTTTTTTAAAAACAGGAGGAGTGAATTGTTTCCATGCTCAGCAAATTAAGAAATATTGGCATCATTGCTCATATTGATGCCGGCAAGACCACAACCACCGAAAGAATTCTCTATTATACCGGGCTGACCCATAAAATCGGGGAGACGCATGACGGCGAAAGTGTCATGGATTATCTGGAGGTGGAAAAGGAACGCGGGATTACGGTAACGTCAGCCGCCACCAAGTGCGTCTGGAAAAATTGTGATATCAACATTATCGATACGCCCGGCCACGTTGACTTTACTGCTGAGGTTGAACGCAGTTTGCGCATCCTTGACGGTGCGGTAGTTATCTTTTGCGGAAAAGGCGGAGTTGAACCGCAGTCGGAAACCGTCTGGCGACAGGCTGATAAATATCATGTCCCGCGTCTGGCTTATGTAAATAAAATGGATGCGATCGGTGCTGATTTCTTTATGGTGGTGGAGCAGATCAAAAACCGGCTGGGTGCCAAACCGTTGATCCTGACGCTGCCGGTTTTTGAGGATGAATCCTTTGCCGGGATTATTGATTTGGTTTCCATGAAGTATCAATCCTTTACCGGCGGTCTGGGAGATGAAATTACGACGACTGCAATTCCGGAAGAATATCAGGCGGAAGCTGACCAATGGCGTTTGGTTTTACTGGAGAAGATCGCGGAGAACAGCATTACCCTGATGGAACTCTATTATAACGATGAAGTCATCCCGGATGATTTATTGCTCAATGAAGTCCGCAACAGCACAATTGCCGGAAATATCGTACCGGTCATCTGTGGCAGTTCCTACAGAAATATTGGCGTGCAAACCCTGTTGGATGCCATTGTGAACTTTTTGCCGTCCCCGCTTGACATTGAAGCTGCCCAGGCCATTGATTTGACGACTGATCAGGAATTCACCATCAGTCCTGACAATAAAGAATTCTTTTCTGCCCTGATCTTTAAGATTGTCAGCGACCGGCACGTCGGCAAACTGGCTTTTGCCCGGATTTATTCCGGCTCCATCAAAGCCGGCAGTTATGTGTACAACAGCAGCAAGCAAAAAAAGGAACGGATTGGCCGCTTGGTCAAAATGCATGCCAATCATCGGGAAGAGATTGAAGAGGTAAATGCCGGGGATATTGTAGCCTTTATTGGTTTAAAAGATGTGGGCACAGGTGATACCATCTGTCATGAAGACCATCCCGTCCTACTGGAGTCAATCGAATTTCCGGAACCGGTCATTCAGATTGCGATTGAACCACGTACCCAGTCTGATCAAAATAAAATCTCTGATGCCCTGGCAAAAATATCTGCCGAGGATCCGACTTTTAAGATTTCGTATAACAAGGATACCGGACAAACCTTGCTGGCCGGGATGGGAGAACTGCATTTGGAGGTCATCAGCGAGCGTTTGGCCAAGGAGTTTAAAATCGATATCAACATTGGTCAGCCGCAGGTCGCTTACAAAGAGACTATTACCAGAGCTGCGAAGCATGAGACCCGCTATGTGAAACAAACCGGCGGCAAGGGCCAGTTTGCTCATCTGGTCCTGCAACTTGAACCGGCGGAAGGATTTGAATTTGTCAACAAGATCGTGGGCGGCGTCATTCCCCGGGAGTATATTCCCGCAGTGGAGGCAGGCGTCAAGCAGGCTTTGCAAGAGGGGCCGCTGAAAGGGTATCCGGTCGTCAATGTCAAGGCCACATTGTCGGACGGTTCCTATCATGAAGTGGATTCATCGGAAATGGCCTTCCGGGTCGCAGCCATGCAGGCTGCCAAGGATTGTATGCGCAAAGCCGCGCCACAGCTTCTGGAGCCGATCATGCGGGTGGAAATCAGTTCACCGGATGAATATACCGGCAATATCATCGCCAACATCAGCAACCGCCGGGGGCGGATGGATGCCATGGAAATGCAGGGCAGCACCCAGGTTATACGTGCCTTTGTGCCGCTGGCGGAGATGTTTGGTTACTCCACCTCGCTGCGCTCCATTACCCAGGGAAGGGCTGCTTTTTCAATGGAATTCTCCCATTATGAAGAACGCAGTATAACGGAAAAAGATAAATAATAATAAAAAGACTTCGTGCCCGGCACGAAGTCTTTTTTTATGGCTGAAGAGATGGGGCTGGCGAGTCCAGATGGATGGTTGTGAGAATGGCTGCAAGTTCTTCCTGGGTGAAAACAGCACTGGTTATCTGCAGTTGATAAGACAGACCGTTGTACTCCATAATCTTGCTGGCTTCATTGGGCATGACAGCGATACTGGCCATGTCAGCGTTCATTGTTTCCTTGTCATTGTACATTTCGGCCTCCTGTGCAGGGATGGAACCGGCAGCCGCGGCATCAGCGGGAGAAAGCTTGATCACAAAGCTTTTCTCACGGTTGGGATCGGTAAAATGATATTCGGTTTGCACTTCATTGATCTCCCTGGTTTCCACCAGCACAAATCCTGCGGGCGTATTATTGATGCTGGGTTTCACCGGAGTACCTAGGCTGCGCAAGCTGGAAATCAGGGAGCGGCTGGCTTCCATTCCTTTGCTTTGTTCGACGCCTTGCCCGTCATGGGGCGCAAGCGGTTCGGCGGCTGTTTGCATGAACAGTTCGGGCGTTTGTTCAGCAGTATCATGCTTTGCTTTCAACACCGTGCCGGTGTCTGCGTTTTTTGCTCCGTTGACCTCATCATGATTGGGGTATTGCGGTGACTCTCGATTTACTTGTGACGATGATTCTGAAACGGATTCATCTGGTTTTTGCTCACTCAATCCCATCTCAACTGCTTGGGTGGGCTCGCTTCCTGCTCTCACGTTGTGCAAAGACTTTTGGGAGGGCTGGCTATGATCGACCATCGCCGTTTGTTCGATCGACCGGTCATCCTGCAGCCGGGGCAAAATACCTGGTACATACAGGCAGGCCAGCAACAGCACAGCGGCGGCGACGGCTTTGGAGTAAGCCGGCAGATGTCTACTGCGTCGCCTGGGCAGTGTCTGCCCATTGGTCGATGCTGCCTGAAGTTGGGCCAATACCTTGCGGTTAAAACCTGCATCGATGGCAGGAATATTACTGGTATCCATTAAAACTTCATTTTCCCGCAAGGTTAAATCATAGTGACGCCTACAGGACTCGCAAGTCTGCAGATGTTGCAGAAGATCATTTTGGTCTGTTGGAGAAAGTTCGGTCTCAAAATCAGCGAACATCATCTCTCTATAGTGCTGGCAGTTCATTTTTGAGCCCCCCTTCATGCCATCTTTGCAGAAGTATTTTTCGTAAAGCCTTGCGGGCACGGTGGATTTTGACATCCACGTTTTCCCGGCTCACACCAATGATTTCAGCGATTTCCTGATTTTTTAAATCCAGTTGATAACGCAGAATCAAGACCATCCGGTAGGATTCCGGCAGCTCCAGCAGAGCTTCTTCGATTTCGGCTTGCAATTCCTGTTGTTCGATCAGGACCTGCGGATCTTCATAGAGATCATGTAAATCCAATTCATTGGCCGGCACATAGGTTTCGTCAAAGCTGATCGAAACTACCCGGTTTCTTTTCCGCAAGGTACTGATGCACGTATTGACGGCTATCCGATGGATCCATGGGCCGAATTTTTTGGTGCTGTCATACTGGTACAATTTATTGTAGACAGTGACAAACACTTCCTGGGAAATATCTTCAGCTTCATGGTAATTGCCCATCATGCGATAGGCGATGGTGAAAATCGATCTTTTATATCGGTTCATCAGCTCTTCAAAAGCGGCCATATCACCGGATAAGATTTGCAGAGCTAATTTTTCATCACTGAGCAAGATTTTCGTCCTCCCGGTCCTGCCCGTATATAATACGGGATTGTAGTCGAGCGGCTTACACTTGGATATAATAGCTATAGAAATATGATACCTGAAAAACGAGCAGCGATATAGACTATTATCAAAAATCTTCCCAAATAATATATTCCTGGAATAAAACACCATTAAAAAAGGCGGATCATGCTTTGAAAATAATTGTTGATGCAGATGCCTGTCCGGTGAAAAAAATCATCGAAAAGACAGCTGCCAAATACCATCTTGAAGTCATCATGGTTTCAAACTACCATCATCAGATTGACAGCACCTATGCAACGGTCATGATTGCTGATGGGCAATCCCAGGCGGCCGATGTGATGATTGCCAATCAAACCCGGGCGGGGGATATTGTGGTGACCCAGGACTATGGACTGGCAGCGATCATCTTAGGCCGGCATGCCTATGCCCTTCATCCCCAGGGCCATCGCTTTACCGATGCCAATATTGAGGGTTTGTTAATGAAACGCTATGAAAATCAAAAAGCCCGGCAAGCCGGAAAACGCATTGCCGGACCTCGCAAGCGTACCCAACAGGACGATCAACATTTTGCCCAACAGTTGGAAGAACTGATTCAGGCTTTGCGATAAAGGGTTCTCGGCAAATGACCATTTGCATATTGCGGTAATTGCTATACAATAAATATGGTCAAATACGACAACATTATTTCATTAAGCATGGTACATGGGAAAGGGGTTACAAAGTGTCAGAAAAATGCAATACTTGTTCGTCTGCTGGAAATTGTTCAGTTGATCCTGAACAATGTGAAAAAGGGACCGAAACCTTGCTGGGTTCTCTTAACCGGATAAAAAATGTCATCGTTGTCATGAGCGGCAAAGGCGGGGTCGGCAAATCTTCGGTTACCGCGCTTTTGGCCTGTGAATTAAACCAGGCGGGTCACAAAGTGGGTATTTTGGATGCTGATATTACCGGGCCCAGTCAGCCCAAGGCCTTTGGCATCAAGAATGAAAGGGGACTGAAAGCCACCGATTACGGGATCATTCCGCCTGTCAGCACGAATGGCATTAAAGTGATTTCCATTAACTTTTTTCTGCCCAATGAAGATGATCCGGTTGTTTGGCGGGGACCCATGCTGGCTGGGGCTGTCAAACAGTTTTGGCAGGAAGTTGACTGGCGCGATCTGGACTATTTAATCGTAGATCTGCCCCCGGGAACCGGGGATGTACCTTTAACCGTTATGCAGACGTTGCCAGTCAGCGGAATCATCATTGTATCTTCACCGCAGGATCTGGCTTTTATGGTCGTCAAGAAGACCATAAAAATGGCGCAAAAAATGAATACTTCGATCCTGGGACTGGTCGAGAACATGAGTTATGCAATCTGTCCGCACTGCCAGGAAAAGATCCAGATGTTTGGGGAGCCACAAGGCAAACGCGTCGCGGAGGAGACCCAGATTGATTATCTGGGTGAACTGCCTTGGGATGCTGCTTTGAATACACTGGTTGACCAGGGTTTGATTGAACAATATGAATCAAAAGGGATGAGTGCTATCGCTGCCCAAATCATGGAAAAATTGCCGGTCGAAAAATTGTCCTGATATTTTGCAGCCTGCCATTTACGGATGCATAAAATATGATTATAATTTAAAGAAGAAAACCCCAGACAATTCAGTGAAGGGCGATTGCAAGCAAAGGGGGCAACAGTATGGTAACCAAATTATTCATGGATTTAAAAAAGATATTTGCTGATCTGGCTTCCACCCTTATCTTGGGCAAGAATAAGGACGCTGCTGGAATCGCTTTATTGTTGTCCGAAAAAAGCAAGGCTTTGGCGGATGAATTGGCTGGAGCAGCCCATGAATAGCTTCTGTTTTAAACGTTAATAATAGCACTGCCTGAAAAGGGCAGTGTTTTTTTGTGAAATGTCATGAAAACAAGAGACGGCTACTGCAGCAAATCCAAAAAGAAAACATGGTGGAGGTGATTGGACAAGACACAGCAGGCTTGGTTTTCATGCAAGACTTTATAAGGAGGGTATAAATTGAGTTCAGTAAACTTGATCCGGCATCCTTTGGCCGGGAATTGTCTGCGTACGTTGCGTGACCGGAACACCAAAACCGAAGATTTTCGTCAGGCCATGGACAAGTTAGGATTGTTGCTCGCCGTTGAGGCAAGTCTAAATCTGCCTACGGAAATTGACACGGTTATTACTCCCTTGGATATTGAGGCACGTTGTTCATATGTTGATGACAGCAAAATTTTGCTGATACCTATTTTGCGGGCCGGGTTGGGCTTTGTGGACAGCTTTGTAGACGTTTTGTCCGCTGCCAAGGTCGCTCATATCGGTATTGCCCGCGATCATGAAACATTGGAAGCCCGCGCCTATCTTGATACGGTTCCCGAGCATCCCGAAGATTTTGACCATGTGTTCATCCTTGATCCCATGCTGGCCACCGGCAACAGCAGTGTCCGGGCGATCGAACTTATTCTCGGCAAGGGCTATACGGCGGGCAAAATTACCTTTGTCTGTGCCCTTTCAACCATGGTCGGCATTCAGCAATTGCAAAGCAAATTCCCGGAGCTATCCATCATTACCGCTGCCATTGATCCTGAATTAAACGAAAAAGCGTATATCGTTCCTGGGTTGGGCGATGCCGGAGACCGCTTGAATTTACTCTAAGGCCGGCGGGATAATCGTCGGGATAACGACAGTTGGGACAGATGCTTCAACGTCTCAACCTTGCTGCGGCGACACAAGCAGTTGATGCGGCCTGCGTTAACCGATTCGATAATAAATATTTAATATGAGGAGGATGAACCTTTGAAAGAAGTACAGATCAATGAAAGACTCCCATTTTCCCAATCGATACCCCTGGGCCTCCAGCATTTATTCGCCATGTCCGGAGCCACTATCCTGGTGCCTTTTCTGACCGGACTCAGTCCTGCGACCGCGTTGTTCTGCTCAGGGTTGGGCACCATCATCTTCTTGTTGCTGACCCGCAGTCGGGTGCCTGCCTATCTGGGTTCTTCATTTGCCTTTATCGCAACGTTAACTGTATTTGTCAAGGATCAGCAAAACCTGGCTTCGGCCATGACCGGCGTTTTGTCGGTTGGTATCGCCTATATTCTGATATACTTGATTCTTCGCATGTTTGGTACCCAGTGGATTCATAAAATCATTCCTCCGGTAGTGGCCGGCAGTGTGGTCGCCATTATCGGATTGAGTTTAACCCCGGTAGCGGTTGATATGGCCAGTTCAAACTGGGCGGTGGGAATTTTCACCTTGGCAGTCGCCATTCTCATCAGTATATTTGGCAAAGGCTTCTCCAAAATCATTCCCATTCTCCTGGCGATTGTCGCCGGATACATACTTGCCTGGATAATGGGGCTGGTTGATACCGCCATGATAAAGGCCTCCTTTGATACCTTGTTTATCCTGCCTTTCAGCAGCTTTGGTACGTTTAACCTGGACTTTGTAGCGATTCTTGCTTTTGCCCCGATTGCCTTGGTAACATTGATTGAAGACTTGGGCCATATGATGATTCTGGGGAATATCACCCGCACTGACATCATAGAAAATGACCCGGGGTTTGACAAAGTTGTGCTGGGTAACGGACTGGCAACTGGAGCGGCCAGTTTGTTTGGCGGCGTGCCGCTGACTACCTATGCTGAAAACATTGGCGTTTTGGCAATCACCAAGGTGTACAGCTCGATTAACCTGTGGATTGCAGCCATCGCGGCCATTCTCTTGAGTACTTTTAATCCTTTGCAGGCGTTAATCATGTCCATTCCTACCTCGGTCATGGGCGGCGTCAGCATCCTCCTGTTTGGGATGATTGGTGCGGCCGGACTGCGTACCTTGATCGAAGCCAAGGTTGACTTTTCCCAAAACAAAAACCTGATCATTGCTTCGATTATCTTTGCGTTTGGGATTGGTCTGAGCAGTCATGGCGTTATGGTGGCCACCCTGGCCGGGATTTTCCTGAACCTGATCCTCAAGGAAGAGGCGCCCGATGACGGGAAGAAGGCCGATGAAAAGGCTGCCTGATGATATTAAAACGAAACTGATGCAGCAGCGAAGTGGTTTGTAGAGTACGAAAAGCCCATGATGCAAGTACCCCGGGCGGGATTTTGTATCATGGGCTTCCTGTTGCTTCTCGCAGGTTGCTGCCGGCAGCATCTGCTGCTGCTCAGCGCAGATGAATCATCGACGGATAATCGTCAGGCATGTAGGCATCCGTTTCTTTGCCGTGTTTGTTTTCCTGGTTCTGCTCCGGCAAATTCTTGAAGGCTACTGACAACATCAGTTTGATGCGGTTGATTTGGTTTACCTCACTGGCCCCGGGGTCATAATCAATGGCAGTTATATTGGCTTGCGGATATTTTTCCTTTAATGGTTTGATCATGGCCTTGCCGCAGACGTGATTGGGGAGACAGGCAAACGGCTGCACACAGACAATATTGGGAACGCCGGTCTGAATCAATTCAATCATCTCTGCCGTCAGCAGCCACCCTTCGCCGCAATGATGCCCGAGGGAGATCATTTCCCGGGCCAACACAGCCTTGTGATAGATGGAATGGGGCGGTTCAAAACGGGTACTGTTCTCCAGGGCTTGTTTGACGGTTTTACGCTGTTTCTCCAGATAATAAACGATAAACCTGCCCAGCCACTCCTGTTTGCGGTTGCCGGTCAGATGTCGGCCCAAATAGATACTGTCGTAAGCGGAGTAAAGGAAGAAGTCCAACATATCCGGAACCACTGCTTCCGCTCCGGCATCTTCCAGTACTCGCACAATATCATTGTTGGCGGCAGGATGATATTTCACCAGAATTTCTCCCACCACTCCGACTTTGGGTTTGATTTGCCGGGATATTTCCAGCTGCGAGAACTCTTCCACAATCCCGTGAATATTTCGTTCGAAGGCACGCTGATCTCCGCTGGACAACTGTTCGATACAGCGATCGACCCAACGGTCAAACAGCAAATTGGCAGAGCCGGGTATGATTTCATAGGGTCGCACCCGATGCAACACGCGCATGAGAAGATCCCCATAGACGACTCCGGTGATGGATTTTTTCAACAGACTGGCAGTGATTTTAAAGCCGCTGTTGCTTTCATTGCCATACAGATTGGCAGAGATGACGGGAATATTTTCATACCCTGCTTCATGCAGTGCCTTGCGCAGCAAGCCAAAGTAATTGGTAGCCCGGCAGCCTCCGCCGGTTTGGGAAATCGCTACGGCGGTTTTATCCAGATCATATTTGCCGGATTGTAAAGCTTGCAGCAGCTGCCCGATGACAACGATGGCCGGATAACATCCATCATTGTTGACATACTTTAATCCTTCCTCAATGGCCTTTCTATCCACCTCAGGCAACAGTTCCACTTGATATCCTTCAGAACGAAAGATGGGTTCGAGAAACCGAAAATGCAGCGGTGCCATTTGCGGACAGAGAATTGTATAGTCGCTGCGCATTTCCTGGGAAAAAGGCACCCGAACCTGGTAAACCGGCTGCGGGATTAAAGACTTGCCGCTTTGATCCCTTTTCTTCATCGCCGCCAGCAGGGAACGAATGCGGATGCGGGCAGCACCCAAATTGGCTCCCTCGTCAATTTTTAGTACCGTATATATTTTGCCGTGCTGCTGCAGGATTTCCTGAACCTGATCAGTGGTTATCGCATCCAAACCGCAGCCAAACGAATTAAGCTGCACCAATTCCAGTGTCGGTTCTGAACAAACAAAATGAGCGACGCTATAAAGTCGGGAATGGTACATCCATTGATCTACCACCCGCAAGGGACGCTCCACATCGCCCAGATGAGCGAGTGAATCCTCGGTAAAAACTGCCAGACCATAATGGGTAATAATCTCCGGAATGCCATGATTGATCTCCGGGTCAATATGATACGGGCGCCCTGCCAGGACGATTCCTTTACGGCCGGAAGCTTGCAATTGGGCGAGTACTTCTTCTCCTTTGTGGCGCAGATCCTGTTTGAATTTTTGATCCTCCCGCCAGGCTTTCTCGACCGCCTTGGCAACCTCTCGCTTTTTTACCCCCCAGGGGGCGAATTCCCGGTAGAGACAGGCAGCCAGTTGCTTCTTGTTGTCATAGGGAAGAAACGGGTGGATGAAGACCACATCGTTATCTTTGATAATTTCCATGTTTTGTTTGAGCACTTCCGGATAAGAGATGACCATTGGACAATTAAAATGGTGGTCCGCCTGCTCTTGCTCCTGCCTTTCATGGATGATCGAAGGGTAGAAGATGGTGCGGATGCCCTGTTCGATTAAAGCGGCAATGTGTCCGTGTGCAAGCTTGGCCGGAAAACAAGCTGTGTCAGACGGTATAGTGGCACTTCCCATTTCATATATCGCTCTGCTCGAGCGAGGGGAGTGCACGGCACGAAAACCGAGTTCGGCAAAAAAGGTTGCCCAAAAGGGATAGTTTTCATACATGTTGAGGACCATGGGGATACCAATTGTACCACGATACGCCTGGTTTTCCGGCAACGGTTCATAACCCAGCAAACGCTGCAGTTTATATTCATATAAATTGGCAACAGGTTCAGCGGTATTCTCTTTGTCACTGAATTTTTCGCAGCGATTACCGGAGATAAATCTTTTACCGTCAGGAAATTTATTAATCGTCAGCTTACAGTGGTTGGCACAGCCTGCACAATTGCTCATGCTGGTTTGCAGATGAAAATGTGCAAGTTGTTGCTGATTGAGCAGGGTGCTTTGCTGTCCTGGCAAGGCACTTCGCCGCGCCAGCAAAGCGGCTCCGAAGGCGCCCATCAGTCCGGCAATATCAGGCCGGATAACCTCGCGCTCAGTAATCAGTTCAAAACTTCTCAGTACGGCATCGTTTAAGAACGTCCCGCCCTGCACCACGATCTTTTCGCCTAAATCACGGGGATTTCTTATTTTAATCACTTTAAACAGCGCATTTTTGATGACCGAATAGGCCAGCCCGGCCGATATATCGGCAACTGAAGCCCCATCTTTCTGGGCTTGTTTCACTTTGGAATTCATAAAAACCGTACAGCGTGATCCTAAATCGGCAGGGGATTGTGCTTCTAAAGCCAGGCGGGCAAATTCATCGACCGGTATGGCCAGCGAACGGGCAAAGCTCTCGATAAAAGAGCCACAACCGGAAGAACAGGCTTCATTGAGCAAAATGTTGTCAATCACCCCGTTGTTGATTTTCAAACATTTCATGTCCTGTCCGCCGATATCCAGAATCAGATCGACTCCCGGCTGAAAATACTCTGCGGCTGTATAATGAGCGATGGTCTCCACCTCACCGGTATCAACATGCAAGGCTGCCTTCAGCAGACCTTCACCATAGCCGGTTACAACAGAATTGGCGATCTTTGCCTGGGGAGGCAGTTGGGCATACAAATCATGCAGCATTTCTACGGCTGAATTGATGGAACTGCCGTGGTTGTTGGTATAAAAGGAATACAACAAGCGTCCTTCAGCATCAATCAAGACAGCCTTGCTGGTGGTTGAACCTGCATCGATTCCCAGATAGCAATCGCCGTGACAGGCTGACAGAGAAGCTCGAATTACCCGGTTGCGGGCATGGCGCTGAATAAAAAGCTGCCGTTCGTTTGCATCTGCGAAGAAAGCTTCCAGATGTTGTGATTCACTGGCATAATCCTTGTTCAGTTGTGCGAGCCGCCCGATGATCGTGGTCAGGCTGATAAGCGGTTCATTTTGCGAGGCCAGGGCGGCACCCATGGCAACAAAAAACTGCGCATGATCAGGAAAAAGGACTTCATGCTCATGAAGCTGCAGCGTTTTTATAAAGCTTTTGCGCAGTTCCGGAAGGAAATGCAATGGTCCGCCCAGCAAGGCGACATTTCCTTTAATCGGCTTGCCGGCCGCCAGTCCGCTGATGGTCTGATTGACAACAGCTTGAAACACGGAGGCAGCCAAATCTTCTTTGCGTGCGCCTTCATTGAGCAGCACTTGGATATCGGTTTTAGCAAACACACCGCAACGGGCGGCAATTGGGTAAAGGGTTTTGTGCTGTGCTGCCAGTTGATTCAGCCCCGCTGCGTCAGTCCCCAGGAGACCGGCCATTTGATCGATAAAGGCTCCTGTACCTCCGGCACAAATCCCGTTCATTCGTTGATCGAGTCCACCCCGGAAAAAAGTAATCTTGGCATCTTCGCCCCCTAATTCTATGGCGACATCTGTCTGGGGGATAATGGCTTCAATGGCTTGATTGCAGGCAATGACTTCCTGGATAAAGGCAATTTCCAGATCAGCGGCGATGGAAATACCTGCTGAACCGCTGATAAGCACAGTGAGTGCCGCATTGCCTACATATTCAAAAGCATCTCTTAACAGTTCGCTGGTACTGTTCTTGGTTTCGGCATTGTGACGACGATAGCCGCTGTATACGATAGAACCTGCTTCGTTTAAAATCACAGTTTTAACCGTGGTTGATCCCACATCTATTCCCATGCGCAAGACATTGGCCATGCTGATAGTTGCTCCTCTCCCGAAACCCAGATAATTGTTCATCATAATACTATGCTTTAATAGTAGATTAAATGGCGGGTTTTGTCATGTGTTGAATGTAAGAATCAAGCAACTGTGATGAATCTTGGTTGACGTCTTGGTTGAAGTTGAATTGAAGTTAATGCTTTGCTCTTGATTTCTGAAATAACAGCGTTTATAATCATACTTGCGGCAAAACATCCGGGCCATTAGCTCAATCAGGCAGAGCAGCTGACTCTTAATCAGAAGGTT
>DAOTHZ010000043.1:0-17763 GCA_035447945.1 Syntrophomonas sp. | reverse complement strand
TTGTTATTTTCTATTATGTGTTTTTCAGTGGTCTCGAACCGTCCCCAACTTGCGCCTGCCGGGCAACAATGTTTCACGTGAAACATTTGTCGCAAAAAAGAATGCCGATAATACGGGATATGTACTTCGAATTCGGAGGGAAATTGAGAAGCTAAAAAAACGATAATTATTTTATGTGAAATGCAGTGACAGATTAATGTCGCTGCTTTTTTGTATTGATAGAACAAACAGGATATTTTTTAGGCAGAATGAACTTTATTGAATAACCGAAATATGGTCGTTTACATCAGGCTACTATATTTTGCAGGATTATGGAAATCAAATGGGAATTATATTATAAAAACGTGTCCCCTTGTATGTTCCAATAACAAAGAAAGGCAAAAGCAAATGAAGCATCTCGATGTAGTGGCCGCCATCATCATTCATGAAGGACAGATCCTGTGCATGCAGCGCGGCCAGGCCAAACAAGAATATATTTCCTATAAATATGAATTTCCCGGCGGCAAGATCGAAGCAGGGGAGACCAGAACGGAAGCCCTGATGCGGGAACTCCGGGAAGAAATGAATATAGAGATAACGATCGAGGAGAAAGATTACTTCATGACCATCAACCATGTCTACCCGGATTTTGAGCTGACCATGCACAGTTTTATCTGTCATGTTGATACGAAAAAATTCGTTCGCAGAGAACATGTCAACCATCAATGGGTTAAACCGCAAGAGCTTAAAACACTTGAATGGGCGCCGGCGGATTATCCGATTGTGGAGAGGCTGATGGAGGAGATGATGAGTTGAAAAAAGGGTTGTATGAACAGGTCATTAGCAAGCAGTTGGGGCAGGAGCTTGATCAGGCTGACGAGCTGCTAAAATCGGTTGCGCCCATTGACAGCGCGGAAGCCTCCAGGATTTTGGCAAAATACATGGTTGAGATCATAGAAAAAGGAATGGACAACGTCAAGGACAAGGGTGGGGATATCCAGAGACAAATCGACCTGGCCAACAAAATTGTCCAGGTCATCATATCCGAAACACAAGAAGACGACTTTGACATGTTATCCGTCGATGAACGCGGTGAACAACTGCTAGCGTTGTTAAACAAACAAAACACCGTTTATGCTGTGAATGAAAAAGTAGAGATCATTCGTCCGCAGACATCGTTGGCACAAAGTTCTTTGTTTACCGGGGCAATCCATGAGCCCAGCATGTATACCGAGTTAAAAAAGGAAATCGCTTCAGCTGACCGGATTGACATTCTGGTATCCTTTATCAAGTGGAGTGGTCTACGTCTGATTATTGATGAACTGCGCAACTTTACTCAACGCGGGGGACGATTGCGCATTATTACGACCTCCTATATGGGTGCTACGGACGTTAAAGCCATTGAAGAACTGCGCCGCCTGCCTAACACGGAAATCAAAGTTTCCTATGACACCAAACGCACCCGGCTGCACGCCAAGACTTATGTGTTTTATCGAGATACCGGATTTACGACCGCCTACGTTGGCTCATCCAATTTATCCAATGCTGCCATCTCCAGCGGTCTAGAGTGGAATGTCAAAGTTACCGCCAAAGATTTGCCGGAAACGATTCGCAAGATTGATGCTACCTTTGAAAGCTATTGGAACTCTACCGATTTTGAAGACTATAACGAAACGCAGAAGACACGCTTAAAACAAGCCTTAACAGCAGAAAAACTAACAGGCGGGGATAGCGTAACCTTGTTTACTTTTGATATTCGGCCATACCCCTATCAACAAGAAATATTGGATAAGTTGGAGGCCGAACGCAAGGTGCGCGGGTACTATAAAAATCTGATTATCGCTGCCACCGGCACCGGCAAAACCGTCATTTCCGCCTTCGATTATAAGCGCTTCCGGCAAGCCAATTCGGGCCAACCATGCCGCCTGCTATTTGTCGCCCACCGAGAAGAAATTTTAAAGCAGAGCTGGTTGTGTTTTCAAGGCGTGCTGAAGGATGCCAACTTCGGGGATTTGTTTGTCGGCAACTATAAGCCGGACAGTCTGGATCATTTATTTATTTCGGTCCAGACTTTTAACTCACAAGAGCTGCAGACCAAGACATCACCTGATTTCTATGACTATATCATCGTCGATGAATTTCATCATGCAGCGGCGCCAACCTACCAAAAACTGCTCGCCTATTACCAACCCAAGATTCTGCTGGGACTTACCGCCACACCGGAGCGCATGGACGGCAAGAGCATCTTGGAGTATTTTGACAACCGCATCGCGGCTGAGATCCGTTTGCCAGAAGCCATTGACCGCAAGCTGTTGTGCCCGTTCCAGTACTTCGGCGTGACCGACACCGTCGATTTAAACGAGTTAAAATGGGTGCGGGGTGGATACGACAAAAGCGAGTTAAGCAATCTCTATACCCTCAATCGCGCCGCGGCTGATAGACGTGCCAACATGATCATTGCCTCACTCGTAAAATTTGTAACAGATATAAATGATGTAAAAGGCTTGGGTTTTTGCGTTTCGGTTGAGCATGCCCGATATATGGCAGAGTATTTCAACGGACTCGGCATTTCTTCTATGTATCTAGTGGGGACATCACAAGATGAGGAACGCCATACCGCCAAGCAGAAACTGGTCAGCGGACAGGTCCGGTTTATCTTTGTGGTGGATATTTATAATGAAGGTGTTGATATTCCGGAGGTCAATACCGTTTTATTCCTGCGTCCGACCGAGAGTTTGACAGTTTTCCTGCAGCAGTTGGGGCGTGGGCTTCGCTTGGCCGATAACAAAGAGTGCTTAACGGTTTTAGATTTTATCGGGCAGGCTAATAGAAAATACAACTTTGAAGACAAATTTGCAGCCCTGCTGGCTAATACCAATAAAAGCGTACAGCGTGAAATCAAAGACGGTTTTGCCTCCCTACCCAAAGGCTGCTATATCCAGCTAGAGCGCAAAGCCAAGGAATACATATTAAACAATATCCGCAGTTCATTCGGCGTGAAGGCAGGTCTGGTATCCCGCCTGGCAACCTTTACCGAGGACAGCGGACTGCCTCTCACGCTAGCCAATTTTACATCCTACTATCATTTGGATGTGCGCAGTATTTATAAATGCGGTAGTTTTTCAAGATTATGCGTAATGGCTGCAGTCAGAGATGACTTTGTTGAACCGCAGGAGGAAGTACTAACTAAAGCCTTTTCACGGATTTGTGCAATTGATTCCAGACGGTGGATCAACTTTCTATTCAAAGTCTTCTCCGACCTTGATGGCTTGGATTTTGAAGTGCTATGCGAATCTGAACAGCGGATGCTGCAAATGTTTCAGTTTACCGTTTGGCAAAAGCCGGTGGAGGAATGCGGCTTTGTAAGTCTGAAGGAAGGCCTACAGCAAATCAGAAACAACCCGGTGCTTTGTGCAGAGTTGATTGAGCTGCTGAAATATAACCTAAACCATATCGATTTTATCGACGAACCGGTAGAGCTCGGCTTTGATTGTCCATTGGATTTGCATTGTACCTATACCCGTGATCAGATTCTAGTGGCTATGGATTTCATGAAACCCGCAACAGTTCGTGAAGGCGTCAAGTACCTTCCCGAAAAAAGCGCTGACATCTTCTTTGTGACCCTAAATAAATCTGATAAAGATTACTCACCAACCACCATGTATAATGACTATTCCATCAACGAGTGGTTATTTCACTGGCAGAGCCAAAGTACTACCTCAGAAACATCCCCAACTGGACAGCGTTATGTTCACCATCGCCAGAGAGGCAGCAAAGTGCTGTTGTTCGTTCGTGAATTTAAAACAGATATTGCCGGCGCAGCACCCTATACATTCCTCGGTCTGGCTGATTACGTCAAACACGAAGGCTCCAGACCTATGAATGTTATCTGGAAACTGCATCGACCGATACCGGCGAAGTATTTGAAGAAGACCAATAAGTTGGTGGTGGGGTAAGCATGCATTAAAGATGATAATTAAGTCTCAACCTTTCCTGATAACCATTCTGGAAAATCAAAGAACGATTGGACCTTTCAAAAGTTGGCATAGTTTTGTGTATGATTCTATGGTGATTGGGGCAAACAATCATGATGTTATCTGAATCGTTGTTGAGTGATTTGATAAAAGAATCAATATGATGGGCTTCGGCAATTGACGTATCATATTTGGCGGAAAAGTTGTTGCCACAAATTTGGCATCGATAATCATACAATAGTTTTAAATTATCGGCGATTGCTTTATCAAAACGTCTGACTTTGACGATACGTTCTCGCAAATCAAGCCCTGCTGAGGGATCAACATTTTTATAATTAATTTCAGCCTCGAGTACTTCTTCAGGATAACTGGATATAACCTGAATTTCTTTTTGTAGATCCCAGATGGTTAAACAATCGGCAATAAATAAATCAGCAGAATCACTTGTATATAAAACCAAATATTCCCTAATATTTTCAGGAAGTTTAATCAGACGATTATTCTGTCCCAACTCTGATCTTTTTATTTTCAAGTATTCATAGCTGGAATTAAATATTGTTCTTAAAATATCTGCCAAAAGGCTATTTCTGGTATATCTGATTTGTAGGAGATCTTTATGAGTTGGATAACGTGACTGGTCAAAATCCTGGTTTTTTAACTGTGCGGTGAATGGCTTATTCTCCACAAGTAGAGTAATATTTTTGGTCTGACCTTTATCTAATCCATGTCCGATAATTTCTTGAAACCTGACTTGAAAGGAAACTGGGATCGTAAATCCTTCATGTAGCAAGGACCAGTCAACCTCTTTTTTATATATATACTGTTCACTATCCATAATTCCAATCACTCAGTTACCTTCCACCCGGTTTCGCTCATTTATATTGATTAATGATCTCCAGAATAGCTGATCCGTATTTTTGACACTTAACATCTCCAAAACCGGAAACTTTTTTTATTTCTTCAAATGTTTTAGGCATAATAGAAATGAGCTCTTCCATCTGGGCATTGTTATAAATAAAATAAGGCTTTATTCCTTCAGCTTTGCTAGTGTCATAACGGTATTGTTTCAATGCTTTATATAACGGTGTTTCATCTATATTGGGTTTCGTCGGTGTTGCTACCGGATTTGCCACCGGAACTGATTTCGGTGCAGTTGTAGTTGCAGTTGTAGGTGCCAAAGTTGGTGCTACTGTTGGTATGGATTCTTCCTGCGCGGGTTCGTCGATCTGGTATTTCTTTGTATAATCAACAGTATTGGGAGTATGTAAACTTAAATAGAAATCCGCTATTTCGTACATTTCTTTCTCCGAAAAAAGCGCATTTTTACTGTCACTAATCATTTTTTTAATACATTCAGTTAATTGATCACAGCGAATAATTTTATCCTTTACATCCTTTTTAGCATATTTCATATTAATAACAGTTTTGGGGTTAGCTAGTACTACCACTGATTTATGAAACTCATCAAAATATTTTTCGAATAAAGCTTTGGTTACAAAATTGTTCTTGTGTGTTAATTTTATTCTTTTGATCATATCCAGATGGCGTGCGTTTTGGGTAATGGGGCTATAGATCCCTTCTTTATTATATTTGCCGTTATACTGCCAAGTGCGAATAAAATCCCCATTGCTGTTTACTTCAATATTTCCGATAAGATTTTTACATTCGATAATCAGTGAAAATTTGTTGGTGATAATCAGATAATCGATTTGCGTTGATAAATCCTCAAATTCAATATGTAAATCATGCAGCACAATAATGGGCAGAAGGCTGTTGCTTAATTCAAAGGCAATATTTTCTTCTCCGGCAATACCGTAAGAAAGCATTTTAATATCTTGATCAATCTTCAGCTTAATCGAGTTAGGAGCAGTTTTATATATTTCTTTTAGTTTTTCCAGTTGACGCTGCGCATCACTATCTTTTTTATAAAAAAACGGCTTTTTTAAATTTGCTGGTTTTTGAGTTATTGCTTCTTTTACGGAATCAAAAAATGCCATAGAATAGCTCCCTTTAGGTAGTGTTTATACTTTATTGTAGAATAAATGCCTAAATATAACAATATAGGAAGTTAACCGGGTAACTTATTACTAGGGATATAAGCCCGCCGAGACCAGTAAATTCCGCTTTTGATACAAAATTTTCATAGTTTATAATTCAAACTCCTCATTCTTTCCCCACCCGCCGCGCATAATACCGCTCAATCTGCCGATCACAAATCTCAATCAATTCCGCCTTATCTTCCACCGTGAGCCGCTTCCATAGCGCGGGCACGAAACCCACCAGATTCAAATCTTTGCGGTGTTCCAGGAAGAATTTGCGTTCAAATTTTTCAAAGGGCATGGTCAGCATCAGGCGGGCAACGTCAAAGTCATTCATTTCTTTCACCCGGTTGATAACAGCGCCGGACACTTCTATCTGCAGATCGGCATCAGCCCGCTGTTCATAGAAATTGCGGAAGTAGCTGACCAGGGCTCCCAGTTCTGCTTGTCCTTTGTCATTGACCAGGCGCAGCATCCCTTTTAACATGACCGGCTTATAGGAAAAACTCATTTGTCCGGCCTTTACGTAGCGAAAGAAATCTTCCCGTATGGCTTCGGGTACACGGGCAGGTATGTTCAGCTGTTCGCGGATGTCCTCCAGCCGCTCCTGGCTGAAATAGCGGTGGGTTACCTTGCCCATGGGCAGTTCCAGGTCGGGACCGGGGGTGATTTTGCATTCATCTACCCAACGGCGGGCTGTGGCGTCATCTACGTACAGTTCCATGGCCAGCTGATGCAGAGACATCATATGCTTGATTTCTTCCTGCCAGTCAAAAAGGTCGACCAGTTCATAATCACGGACAAATATATTGTGGGGCAGAATGGTGTCCATTTTTTCTCCGGACAGCAGGCGACGCTTTTCTTCTTCCATTTGCTCCTGTGGGGCGATCACCAATGCTCCGGGCCGGTACTCGCGGGAGCGGAACAGGCGGTGTAGATTGACCGAATGGTTATGGCGAACGGTGTTATCAATAAAGTCAAATACCAGCAGGGCATTCTTGCCTTGGGCGCGGCGGGTGCCTCGGCCCAACTGCTGCAGATAGATGACTTTTGACAGCGTGGGCCTGGCCATGAACAGTACAGCCGTTTCCGGGCTGTCCCAGCCTTCGTTGAGGATGTCACAGGCACACAATACCTTGACAATGCCTTGCCGATATTGATCGAGGATCTCTTCGCGCAGCGGTTTTTTCATGCGTCCTTCCACCAGTTGGGCATTGATTCCTGATTCCTGGAATAGCTGGGCCACTTCTGCGGCATGCTGGACACTGGCACAAAAGACCACTGCTTTTTGGCCCGGTACATGGCTGAGGTAGGTGTCAACAATGAGCCGGTTGCGTTCAGGAACATGGACACAGGTGTCGAGGTCGCGGTAATTGTAGCGAATGCCGTTGATGCGTACGCTGCTGAAGTCTATGTTGGTCTTTACCCGGACACAGCGGATGGGTACCAGTTCTCCTATTTCTACTGCGGTTTTCAGGTCCAGGCGATGGGCTTCATTTTTAAACAATTCCATGATGGATTCCTGATCATGGCGCTCGGGGGTGGCGGTCAGGCCCAGCAAAAACATGGGTTGAAAATAGGAGATCACCTGACGGTAGCTGGGGGAAGCGGCATGGTGAGCTTCGTCGATGATGATGTAACCGAAATGATCGGGGGCAAATTGGCTCAAACGATTATGCAGACCCTGAATGCTGGCAATCATCACATCCCCGTCCAGAGGCCCGGAGTAGTCGTCGATAATTGTTACCCGGGCCTGCGGCCAGAGTTCCCTGAATCTCCTGGCAGCCTGCTGCAACAGTTCGAGAGTATGAGCCACAAAGAGAGTGCGCAGCCCTAATCGGCAGGCATCCAGGACTGCGGTGGTCGTCTTGCCGGTTCCCTGGGCATCGGCGATGAGCGCCATGCTGTTATATTCGCCGCGCAGCTCCTGCAATCGCTGCAGGGTTTCTTCCTGATGGGGGCGCAGTTCCAGTACCGTACCCCGCTGGCGGGGCAGGTAGTCGTCATAGATCTTGAAATGGGGGCTTTGGCCCAGAAACTGGACCAATTCCGATTTCACTTTTTCGCGTTCATTGACCAACTGGCGGTACGTCCATATGTATACCCGCCAGCCTAACCAGGTCAGACTGTTGCGCTTTAAAAGATCATCCAGATACTTGTCGACTGAGACCAGGGCGGGATTGTGCCACTGTTCGCCGTCTATTTCGATGGCGTAAGCTTCCAGGTCGGTTTTCAGGGCATAATCGATGTAACAATTGTCGCCATAGATATTCTCGCAAGGATATTCATTAACCAGGTATTGCGTTTTGTCCAGCCCGAAGGTTTCCTGAAAGAGCTCTACAAATAGGTCTTCGGCAAAACTGGCGGTGTCAACGGCCTGATATGGAGTTTGACCTTCTACCCGAATCATTTAACAGAACCCCCCATCCCAGTTATCAATGATGGCGGTTGTTTTAACAAATCCATACCCATTAATTCGATAAAAGGGAATGATGTCCTGCATTTTTCATTATAAGAAATGAGGGCGCCAGGCAGTGGGTTCATGTGAGGAAGACCATTTCAACTGCGCTCATCTTTTTCATGCCGATGTCTTAATTAAGATAAAATAAATATGTAAATCTTGATACGAGGGGGATGAATCCTCCCATTCAATAAATCCGCTTCTCCGGTATCACCCCGCGCACGCCGCCGCGGGGGTTATCCATGTCCCCATGGTATCTTGGAATCAGATGAATGTGCAGGTGCATGATGGTTTGTCCGGCGCTCTCGCCGCAGTTTACGCCGATGTTGTAGCCGTCGGGGTGATATTTTTCTTCCAGCATATTTTTAGCTTCGTTCAGCAATTCATTGAATGCCTGGCGTTCTTCTGTGGTGGCAGCAAAGAAATCCGGCACATGCCGTTTGCTGATGATCAGCAGATGGCCCGGTGAGACCGGGAATTGATCATATTTGGCCCAGGCCAGCCGGTTTTCCAGTACCATTTCTGCGCGGTCGCAGAAGACACATTTATCCATCATTCCACCTCTGTCAGTTCATACGTCAACCGGGATAAGCAGCCTGGTTATTTTTTCTTTCTGCGATAGAAATATCGGAATACCAGCACCAGTATGAGTATCAGCAACAGCCAGGGCAGCAGCACGAACAGGCCAACGATTAAATTGCTGCCGAAATGGATCATATTGTTGAGGCTGGTGATCAGTCCTTGTACTGATTTACCTATGGTTCCCTGCGGGGGTTTAATTGCGCCGGGGACGGCTTGGATCAGATTGATGTGAACTGCGCTGTAATCAACTGCATTGGACAGATATTGCAGCCGGCCGGTTAACACCTCTATTTCGCTGCGGGTTTGTCCCAGTTCTTTCTCGATGCTGATAATATCCGTTATGCTGTTGGCCTTGTCCAGCAAACTGAGGAGTCGTTCTTCTTTGGCCCGCATTACCTTTAACCGGGCTTCGGCGTCGTAATATTGCTCAGTGACATCTTCGGCAGAAACACGTTTGTCAGTGACTTCCCCGAGGGCTGCAATGCTGGCGATGAAACTGGTGAGCTTCTGCTGGGGAGTTTTCAGTAAAAGATCTGCGGATATATGTTCGCCGTTGCGATAGATGTGGCTGTTGACTGTGTAGCCTCCGTTGGTTTGGTTCAGGTCAGTGATTTTATCTGCCGCTGCAGCAACCTCTTGTACCTTGAGGCTGATCTCGGCATTTTGCACGACCTTGCGGTCCGCAGCGTTGATTATGCCGGTTACGGTTTCATCTTGGTTTTTAGTTAACGGGGCGGCAGAGTCTGTGCGGGATTCATAATTTTCGATGCTCTTTGCTTGATCCTGCGTGGTTTGGCTTCCGCAGCCGGACATGCAAAGCAACGCGAGCGTAAAAATGATGAGCAGCAACGACGGGATTCTGTCAGGTTTTTCGGTAAAACGATTGGCACGGGTCATTCCTCAAACATCTCCTTCCTGAGGTTTTACATCTGCTTCCATTATAGCGTAAGACATCAAGCAGGTAATTCAATTTATGATGTGGAATTTTCCGGATAAGGCAAAGATATATCCCACGATAATACATGCTGGCGGACAAAGTCCATGGGCAAGCATAAGATCGGGAGGTTTAGGCATACCAAAAACCTCGCAGTGTGGCGAGGTTTTTGGTGTTTCTGAGTTTTTCAACTGTTTTTTAGAAGCCGGCAGGAAGATTCACCGGCAGTATGATGGGTTTGTTGGGTTTGATTTGATATATTTTGGGAAGAACCGGGCCTTGATCGTTGATTTTGTTGCCTGCCTTATACGCACTGTCCGGCAAGACGCGGCGGACTTCGATGAGACTGGAACCGTACCAGTAGGCAAAACTGTTGATGATGCCGATCGCAGTCGGGCGTCCGGAGCAGGTGTTGATGATGCAGGGTTTGCCGTTAATCACGCCCATATAGATGGCTACATGACCAATATGTGTCCGGGCCGGGTCATCGGAATTCCAAAAGGTGAAGATATCGCCGGGTTTTAATTTTTCTGTGCCGACCAGGGTGTATTTGGATGTTCCGGTTATTTTTTTGCTGTAGACGCCCGCTACTTTTTCGCCGACGGAGCCATAGTTTTTGGCGGCGGACGTAATGGAATAATCGAAATCTTTGTAAACCAGGGAAACAAAGTTGGAGCAGTCAATATACCCGGTATCAGGATACTTGCTGTGACCATACTTCATATAGCCGTGCTCCATATACCAGATGGCCCGTCCGACCAGCGTCTGTGCCAGGCTGCCGTCAAAGTTGGCCCGGAATGCGTCGACGATGGGTTTTTCCTGGCTGTTGTATTGGCTGATACTGGCTGCCGTGGGGGACTTGGCCGAGGCTGAGACCTTGGGGGAGACGACGCTTTTGGTTAATACTTGGTTCAGCGCTGACTTGGTGATGGGGCCGACCACGCCATCGGTTTTCAGCCCCTGGGATTTTTGGAAACGCACAACCGCATCATGGGTTTTGGCACCGAACCATCCATCCACCTTATATGTATAATAGCCCAGCGAAGCCAGATCCTGCTGCAACTGGCTGACGGCTGAACCCCGGCTGTCCAAGGCCAGGTCATCGGTGCCATCATCACTGGCTGGCGTCGGCGAAGGTGCAGCAGCAATTACCCGGTTCAGTGCGGCCTTGGTGATGGGGCCGACCAGGCCGTCGGTTTTTAATCCCTGAGATTTTTGAAATCTCACGACCGCATCATGGGTTTTGGCGCCGAACCATCCATCCACCTTATATGTATAATAGCCCAGCGAAGCCAGATCTTGCTGTAACTGGCTGACGGCTGAACCCCGGCTGTCCAAGGTCAAATCGCAGGTGCCGTAATCACTGGCCTGGGTCAGTGTGGGTGCGGAAACAATGAACAAGAGGGTTAACATGTATAAAAAAAACCATTGTCGTAAACGTAGTGACAGCATAAATTACTCCTTTCGAAAGTCAGCAATAAATAGTACAATATCCATTTTTCATATGCAGTTTTTAAATAATTCCATTCTCACCTCCTTCTAGCAACAATTCGGCCCAAATGGGTTACTACCTTTTGGTAAATATGGACAATTCGATCACCATCAGGCATAAAAAGGGCTTAATGGGCGGAAAATCCTGCATTTGCGCGTCAGAAAGACATTTGATGGTAATTCATGGTAATGGACAGGTGGGAGTAGAGCTGTCATGTGGCAGCATCCCCACCGTCAACAGAAAGCAAGGCAAGAACCGTCCCCAACTTGCGCAAGTTGGGGACGGTTCTTGCCTTGCGCGATGGATATAACAAT
Source organism: Syntrophomonas sp. (assembly GCA_035447945.1). Classification (GTDB taxonomy): domain Bacteria; phylum Bacillota; class Syntrophomonadia; order Syntrophomonadales; family Syntrophomonadaceae; genus Syntrophomonas_B. The sequence goes on along the minus strand of DAOTHZ010000043.1, from coordinate 5,988 downwards.
CCCGGAACCAGGCGGAGCGGTTCCGGGATTCAGCATTGGGGAGATTTATTTTGATGAGCCGGAGGCTCTACTCAACGTACATGGCTTCAATGGCATCTGCGTAGATTTCATTGATGGCTTTGCGTTTGATCTTCATGGTGGCGGTCAGCTCGCCGGTTTCTTGGGCAAATTCGTTGGGCAGCAGGGTGAATTTCTTGATCTTTTCCACCTGGCCCAGATCCTTGGTGCGATTGTCGACCAATTCCCGGTAGAACGCGATGACTTCCGGATTCTGCACCAGTTCCTCCCGGCTGGCATAGCTGATGCCTTTGGCTTTGGCCCAGCCTTCCAGCGCTTCGAAGCTGGGACAGATCAAGGCGGAGACATATTGACGTTGGTCGCCGATGGTGGCAGCGTTGTCGATATAAAAGTCTTCCTTGAGCAGGGTCTCAATATGCTGGGGCGCGATATATTTGCCGCCCGAGGTCTTCATCATGTCCTTGATGCGGTCGGTAATGCTCAGATAGCCTTCTTCGTCGATAAAGCCGACATCACCGGTTTTCATATAGCCGTCTTCGGTCAGGGACTCTCTGGTCAGTTCGGGATCCTTGTAGTAGCCCTTCATCATAGAGGGACTCTTGGCCAGGATTTCGCCTTCTGCTGAGAATTTCACGTCCATCAGCGGTACAACCGGTCCGCAGGTGCCGAATTTATTGTGCTCGGGGTTGGCCACGGTGATGACGAAGCACTCGGTCATGCCGTAGCCCTGCAGCAACAGCACGCCGGCATTGAAGAAGAACTCGGCGATCTCACCGGAGAAGGCGCCGCCGCCGCAGTTAAAGACTTTGTTGCGTCCGCCGAAAATGTTGCGGATATTTTTCAGGACCTTTTCATCGGCCATGGCATACTGTTGTTGTAATTCTGCGGGGATGGGCTTGCCTTCTTTTTTCAAGGTTTCATACTGACCGCCGATGGCCAGCGCCCATTTGAATCCCTGCTGCTGTTCGGGAGGCGCCATGCTGATGCCGTGCTGAACGGTGGCATAGATTTTCTCCCACATGCGGGGTACGCTGCACATATAGTGCGGACGAGATTCCTGCAGGAACTGGTTGATGGCCTTGGTATCGTGGCAGTAATCCACCTGGCCGTTGCCGCAGAGGATAAAGTAGCTCCAGGCCCGCTCAAAGACGTGGGACAGGGGCAGGAAAGCCAGATTGACATCGGTTTCGATGATGGGAATATGGTACCCGGTGGCGAACAGCATGGCAAACCAGGCCTTGTGAGTCAGCATGACGGCCTTGGGGGTGCCGGTGGTGCCGGAGGTGTAAATCAGGGTGGACAAATCTTCCGAGTCCAGTCGGGCGATACGTTCTTCCAACTCGGCTTCCCGGCCGGCTTTGCGGCCCATTTCCAGATAGTCTTCGAAAGACATGACTTCGGGGCGTTTCTCAATGACAGCGATTTTGTCAAAGACAATGATTTTTTCCAGGGTGGGGCAATCTGCACCCAGTAAAGACAGGGCTTTTTCATACTGTTCCTGATTGCCGGCAAAGAGGATGCGAATTTCGGCGTGGTTGATAATATACTTCAGTTCGGCCGCCGAGTTGGTAGCATACACGGGCACCGAAGCGGCGCGGACGGTGAAGGAAGCATAGTCAGCAACCGCCCATTCGACCCGGTTGTTGGCAAAGATGCCGACGAATTCGCCTTCCTTGACGCCGAATTCCAGCAGGCCTTTGGCGGTGGTATCAATCATATCACCGAATTCTTTCCAGGTGTAAGCGATCCATTCGCCGTAGGGTTTGTGGCGTACGGCGATTTTGCTGTCGCCGTATTTGGCAGCGCGGCTGCGTACCATCAGCGCCAGATGTTTTTCGCGGGCCAGATACTGTTCAAATTCTTTTTCGTAGTCGGGTTTTTGCTGCATCATTTACGATCAATCCTTTCTTTTTAAACATTCGCTGCATCCTGTAAGCAGATCATTAATTCCCCTTGTCAGCCTCCTCGGGGTGGGTGTTTTTCTCAATTCCTTCGGCGCGGGCATAGGCCATCATGACTTTAATAAACAATTCGGCTTGTTCTTCAAAGGAAATCGAGTCGGGGAAGGCCAGGCGGTGAAAGACCAGGCCATTGAAAAAGATGGTAAAGAAAAAACCCAGTTCGGTGGACAGGCCAAACGCCTCGGCCACCCCGTTGCCATAGTGGGAGTCGGCTTCGTTCACGATTTCAAAGCCGCCTTCTTTGTTTTGCTGACGATAGTAATCAATGGTCAGCAGCACGATGTCGGCAAACCATTGCTCTTTTTCCATGATATAGCTGCTGAAGATGCGGATGCGCTCTTCCAGCGGCGTATCTTCGTTGATGGGCGCCATCGCGCCAGAAATATCCCGGCGGCTGGCCAGCTGCAGCATGTGTTCGAGAATATTTTTCTTGGTGGGAAAGTAGTGGTACAGGGTTCCGGTGGAAATCCCTAATTTGGAAGCGATTTCCCGCATGGTGACATCGCTGTATCCGCGCTGGGCAAAGTCGTCAAAGTAGCGTTCAATCAGTTTGTCCCGGTAAGCGTCATGGTCAACGATTTTGGGCATAATGAACCTCCTGTGCGCGGGGGCATTTAAAGAAACTGCTAACGTATTTTCTGTCATGTCCGGGCGTTGTATTCACTGAAATTTATTCTGAGGGGTGGATGACCAACAAAAGATTGTCTATCGAAAGTATAATTTATATCGAACGGTCGTTATAAAAAAATAATGTAATTAATATTTATCACGATAATGAATATTTGTCAATGGAAATCTTGTTACATTAAAGAACGTTCCGGCGTAACAAGCGTACCCCCGCTGTGCGCTAAAACAGCTGGCGAATGATGTCTGCTCCGGCGATAAAGGTGCCCAGGGAGGCACCGAGATTGGCCATGAAGATGACCAACAGCGTCCGCAGCAGGCGGTTTTTATAAAAACCTTTGAGGCTGAAGATGTCCTGGGAGACGTTTTGCACATCTGCCACGGTGGGTTTTCTTACCGTCGCTTCCGTCAGCCCGGTAAACCAGCCGCAGGCCAGCAGGGGATTGAGCGTGGTGAAGGGGGCGGCGATGAAAGAGGTCAGGATGCTGAGTGGATGGGCCAGCGACAGCGCCGTGAATCCGGCCGCCAGAAAACTGGTCCACAGGACCCAGACGGTCAGCTGCTGCAGACCGGTCTGCACGCCGCCGGCAAAGGCATAGGCAAACAGCGCCACAAACAAGGCCGGGATGATCCAGCCGGTGAGCTTGGACAGACGGCTTTTGGGCGGAACGACAGAAATGCGCTCGATGTCCTGGGTTTTATAAATCTCTTCTTTGACGCCGGGAACATGGGCGCCGCCCAGCACGGCTACCACCTTGGGGCCGGGGGCTTCCTTGATTTTGGCCGCCAGATATTGGTCGCGCTCGCTGACCAGAATCTCGCCCACCGGCGGGAACTCTTCCCGCAATTCCGCCAGCACCGTGTTGAGCATATCTTCTTTTAACATTTCCTGCAGATCCTGATCGGAAATATCGTCCATTTCATCGTCGAAGCTGAACAGCAAGCTGACCAGCATTTTATTCTTTTCCCAGAGGCTGAGCTTGCGCCAGATACGTAGAAAGGTGGTTTGGATGCTGCGGTCGGCCAGCACCAGAGTGGCCCCAACCTCCCGAGCGCTTTCGATCCCTTGCTTCATTTCTCCGCCTACCGGCACGTCCAGCTTTTTGGCAATTTGTTTTTGGTATGAGGCCAGCAGCAGGTTGGCGGCCAGGAAGCCGACTTTTTTGGTTTTGATGATCTTGATCAGATCGGTGTTCTCCCAGGCTTGCGGGTTTTGCATATTCTGAAAGCGCTGTTCGTCCAGCTCGATGCAGACGCTGTCGGGGCGTTCAGCCTCGATGACCTTTTTGACCAGCGCGGCACTTTCTTTGGAAACATGCGCCGTAGCGATGAGAAGGATTTCCTTGTCCTGGTATTGCAGCCGGGTTACGTTGTTATCGTCCACTTTTTCCACCATCCAACTGATTCAAGATTATCTTCGCGACTTCATAAAGATACTATATTTCAGGCAAGATAACAACTGGCCCATTTGTAGGTTTGGTTTTAAAGCATGATATTGAGTTTTCCTGCGCAGGCTTTGCCATTCCGAGTGCAGGCATTGTTAATGTAGTATGGGGTTATAACCTCCTTGGAGATACTGTTTCTCTTGATTGAAATACTTCCTTCGCCAGCTCAAAGTTATTGCTGGCGGAAGTAAAGGACAAGGCAGTGGTTTGCCGGTAATTTACCTCTGATAAGATATTGCCTTGCGCACTGTTTAAAATCAAAATTTATTTTAATGATAACGCGCCCACTTGATTACATCAAATAATTTTGATATGATCAAACCATGATTGATATGAATAGAATTTCCAAAGTGTTAAGTGACCCGATTCGCTATAAGATATTGCTGATGCTGGTCAACCAGGCGGGAGGGACTCGGGCATGTTGTGCCGGTCCGGCGGAGGGGATCTGCAACTGTGAGATTATGGCAGTGTTTGGCATGATCCAGTCGCGGGTTTCTTATCATATGAAGGAACTGGTTGATACCGGACTGGTGCGCGAAGTCCCGGAAGGCAAATGGAAGTATTATTTTATCAATGAAGAGGTGCTCCGGGAGTACGTCAGGAAGTTGGAAGCTGATTTTAAACTATAAATTTTTTTTATCTTATCAACCATCATAAATTAATATGAAGGGAGTAAATGTTTTGGCGGATATTCGTGAGGTCGTCAAACAAAAATACGCCGAAGCCATCAGCGGGAAAACCGGCGGATGCTGTGGCGGCGGAAAGATTGATCTGGGCGGATGCTGCTGCGGCAGTGCAAGTGATGCCATCAATCCGATCACTGGCAATCTGTATCAGCTCAAGGATCTGCAAGGAATGAACCCCGATTTAATTGCCACCTCCTTTGGCTGCGGCAATCCCACTGCGCTGGCGGAATTAAATGCCGGTGAGGTGGTACTGGATCTGGGCAGCGGTGCGGGACTGGATGTCCTGCTGTCGGCCAAACGGGTCGGCCCTGGAGGAAAGGCCTATGGACTGGATATGACCGACGAAATGCTGGCCGTTGCCAGGGCCAACCAGGTCGAAGCCGGGATTGCCAATGCTGAATTCCTGCAGGGGCATATCGAAGAAATCCCTCTTTCCGATAACACCGTTGATGTTATTATCTCAAACTGCGTCATTAATCTGTCCGGGGACAAAGACCAGGTTTTGCATGAGGCATTCCGTGTGTTGAAACCGGGCGGAAGATTTGCCGTATCGGATATTGTGTTGAGAAAACCCCTGCCGGCAAACGTGCAGCAGGATATGCTGGCCTGGGCCGGCTGCATTGCCGGTGCCCTGCTGGATCAGGAATATCAGGCCAAGCTGGCAGCGGCCGGATTTGCTGACATTGAGATCGAAGTAACCCGCGAATACGATCTCGGCGATGACATGATGGCCAGTCTGCTGGAAAGCCTTTCTCCGCAAGAAAAGGAACAGTTCAACGGGGCGATTGTCAGCGCTTTTGTCAGGGCGAAAAAACCGGCGTAATATTGTTGCACTGTTGCACGTGTTACACGGGAACATTCTTTCCGTAACAAGACGCAAGCTCTTTGTACATTCATTGGATTCACTCCTGTAACGCTGGATATTTGACGAATGGTTAACCAATAAAGTCCACCGGCTTTTTCCAGTAGGCTACAGTTCAAGATCTTCAGTTTTATTTTGTTACATTAAAAACGTCATGGTGTAACACGTGTGACTTTTTTACGCCAAATAATAAAATCAACAGCCAACAAAAAACCCTCCGAACATCGGAGGGTTCTGCGTTTCAAATGGTGGGTCATCGGCGACTCGAACGCCGGACGCCCTGATTAAAAGTCAGGTTACTTAATTATAATTAACCTCTATCAATAAGTTAAAACAAAGATTCATTGGAAATGAAGAGCCGGGACAGTCAGGTTGAATTTATCCATAAGGGC
>DAOTHZ010000042.1:11865-18118 GCA_035447945.1 Syntrophomonas sp. | reverse complement strand
CAAACCCAGCCTGACTGGCAAAAAATGCCGCGCTGACAAATTTATTCTTCAGGGCAGCGATTTCATCCAGGGTCAATTCCCTGGGCATGGCCCGCATCAGCTTGCAGGCTATGGCGGAGGGCGCTACCGGCTGCATGCCGTCCGTGGCGAACGGACTGGTTTGCCGTCCGGCATGATGAAGCTGCAACATGGCTTTGCACCCATAGGATTGAATCGCTTCGCATAATTGATTAAGCCCAAACACATAGCGGGGATGGTCGGCACAGATCTGGGTAAGACTGCCTCGTCCTTGCGGACTGTCAACACAGGCAATTTCTACAATGATGAGTCCCGCACCGCCGGCCGCCCGTTCCTGATAATACTGTATCATGGCCGGGGTCACTTCGCCGTTGATTGATCCCAATCCGGTAGCCATGGCCGGCATTACGATCCGGTTTTTTACTTTTATGGGTCCGATTTGGCCTTCCTGGTCCAGTTTTGTCTGAAATATCATCCTCACAACTCCTCGTCCTTTAAAAGATAAACATATTCTTCATTCTAACATGGCAACCGGATTGGTTTGGAAGAAAATTTGCACAAGCAGCCAGTCCGTTTTTATACCATTATTTTCCTGCATAGCAGCTTTTTTCGGGAACATACTAACCATAGAAGCAGCAACGGATCTTGTAAGGTATGCAGCAGTGTTATCACTTAAGTCCTCTGCGGAGATAAATCTTAAGCGAATACAACTCTTAGCCCTTAAAAGAAAACACCGTTCCTGTTTCTGAAAAATCCGTTGGGGCGATCGTTGCCGGACTTCGGTTCGCCATCCTTGCCGATGCGTCGGCAAAGGATATGAACGATCAACCCAACGGATTAATTTATGGGTCTGCCTGGCAGCAATCTTTTAAGCCGGGGCAGGAAATAGACCATCCACAGCAGCGGGGTCATGACAAACAGCTCATAATAATAAAAAGGTTTATCCAGCTGCAACAGATCTGGCAGTACTGTTGTAAGCGGCAACAAAGGTGTATGCCACAGCTGCAGCATAAAAATAAAATAATAGGAAAAATCAGTGGCTTTATCAAGCCCCAGCAGAACCGACAAGGATAAAAACAACGCCGGCAGTTGCCAGATGATGGCAATCAAGCTTTGCTGCAACCATGAAAACCGCTGATAATCGGCCTCCCCCCACACAACCAGCAAAAACAGTCCTGCCAGTATGATATCCAGACCCGGATAATACATCCCCAGCCAGACCGCCAGAATCGCTGCCAATTGAATCGTATAAAGCCTCACAATTGCTTTGCTAATGGTTTACATCTCCTTTGTGAAAAGAACTTTTACATAGGGATTGTCACCGAAACGATCCGGTGCCACCCAGATATCGTTATTGATGTCCAAATTGATGCCTTGTTCCTGGTATGCTTTCCAGATGATGCTGCTGCAATTGTAATAGCGATCGTTGTGCTTAAAAGCAACCGGATAAAATGTCTGCCCGATATAGCTGCGACCTGCTTTGATTGCCGCAGCTTTGATTTCTTCACTGACGTTCACCTTGACCAGACTGAGATAGGAATACTGAATATAATGGTCCAGGGGCTGAACGCAAACTCCGTAATCAACATACGCTTCCAATACTTCCCCGTTGCCAAGATACAATCCGGCATGGGAATATTTCCCGTAAGCACAGTTGGGCCATCCTCCCAGCAAAATATCGCCCGGTTCGAGGAGATGAAAGGGAATTTCGCCCGCAGCAGCCTGCCCATAACCGGAACCGATTTCTCCCGACACAAAGCTGTGGAAATAAGTATACACCACGGAATTCGGGTTTTCTGTAAGCAACGGCCAGTTCTGTCCTATGACCAGCAGCAAAAGCAACAAACCCATAACCGGGAAAATGGTGATTCGAAATCGCTCATTCATCATTCGTCCTGCTTTCCTTGCGATTGCATTTTGCTTTTTTATCCTGTACAAACATAGTTTTCATGTCAGTTTATCCCTAAATAAAGTGTATTAATAATGAAATTACATCATTTTGTCCCTATAATTATTATAGAATAATATACATGGAGTCAGTGCATTATTTCGGTTTATTTAAAAAAGGAGCATGTATATGAAAAAAACTGGTTTGATCCTGTTGATGGCAGTGATGTTGGTATGGCTGAGCGGATGTGTTCCCCCTGACAGCGATGAACAGGCAGTCAAAGTGCCAATCACGAACGATGTACCTGCACCGGAAGCAAACCCGGCAAATCCGGTTGTCCCGGAAGCATCCACAACTGTTCCGGATAAGGCCCCAACTGCCCCGGCAGAAGGAACAGCGCATGAGCAAGCTGACTCCACAACATCGCCAACCTTGTCCTGGTATTTTATCCGTAATGATCAGCATCAAATGCCCGGGACGAATGCGGAATACAAAGAATTGCTGGCACAGCATCAGGCGTTTTATATCCTCCCCAATGACCGCCAAAATATTTATCTGACCTTTGACTGCGGCTATGAATTGGGGTATACATCTCAGATTCTTGATACCCTGGCCGCACAGAATGTTAAAGCTGCTTTTTTTATTACCGGACAGTATATTAAAACCCAGCCCGATTTGGTCAGACGAATGCATGAAGAAGGCCATCTGGTCTGTAACCACAGCTTTAATCATCCGGATTTCTCCACTATCAGCCAGAGTAAGCTGGAGCAGGAAATCACCAGTCTGGAAAGCCTTTATCGTGACTTGACCGGTCAGGACATGGACAAGTACCTGCGTCCGCCGATGGGCAACTTTAATGCCAACAGTCTGCAATGGACCAAAGCGCTGGGGTATTCATCGGTATTCTGGAGCATGGCCTGGAAAGACTGGGATCCCCAGCAACAACCCGGCGCAGATTATGTTTATCAGCATGTCATCGATAACATTCATCCCGGCGCCGTAATCCTGATGCATGCTGTATCCGAAAGTGACACGCAAGCCCTGGAAAAAACGATCACTACCTTGCTGTCCCAGGGTTATGTTTTCAGCACCTTCGGCAGCTAAATCTCCAATTTTCAGCAGAGAGGAACAAGGGCAAGACCAATGGGCATCGCGGCTAACGCTCCGGAAACAATCAACATCATAACTGACAAATTGGCCCGGCACATTCGATTGGATGAGGCTGAGTTGCGCCAGCTTTTGGCTTATGCCCGGAGATTGCGCCGTAAATCATTTGAAAACTACCGTTCTTTTTACGATTCCTATGAACAGGTTTTGTATCGGGAATACGGTCATTGTCTGCCTCTTTTTCGTTATGGGCGGGATGATTTTTATGATTATCTGGTACAAAATCCGGATTTCCTTGCCAAACATCCCCAAGCCTTGCTGGGGTTGGAGGAATTTCCTCCTTTTTTGCATGACTATTTGCACTACAGCTATGGTTCAACCATCGACCCTTTGGCAATCACCTCCCTGCTGGAATTGCTGGTGGGCAGGGTTCAGCCCGATTACGGTCTGCCCGCGCCCCGACAAAGGGAAGTGGTTTACAAATATGAAAAAGGTAATTCTTATAAAGAACTGGGACTAAAGAGTCATTTTGAAAGAATCGGCCGTTATGATTTTGTCAGCCGGGTTCAAAGTTACCGTTATCTGCGCGGCAACAAATCCAGTACTGACAAAATTGAAGTACTGGGTCCGGATTTTCTGGGAGGTATTTTCACCAATAAGGAGAAATCCATTTATTACTATATCTTTTTAACGGAAAACCACTATCAAAAAGCGGTCAATGCCTGTCAATTATTAAATAATGACCTTTACGGCAAATAGACCGGGGAGATGAATGATGCGAAACATCTTGCAACGTTGGAAGGAATTGCCACGGGATGATCTTTTCACCTTCTGGCAGGAAGAAGTCCAATTGCGAAAAGAATTGCGGCAAGCCCGCTGCGAATATCGCGAACTTGCCATTGAGAGCAAAGAGCAGTACGATTTTCTCCGCCTGGGTCTGGCCTATGGTGGGCATCGAACCGCCTTTCTGCAAATTCTTTTCTATAATATGGACAGTCAGACTGTGCAAAATCAACTGTTGCAGGGTCCGTTGCCTCTGTACCAGGCATTTTTGCGATTTCTGCCCCGCATCATCACTGCGGAAAAGCCTTCTTCCCAGCGTTTGCAGTTTTTAATAAGTCTTTACCGCGAGGACTTTGCCCAGGAGTACCAGGAAATTTTGGCCAACCTGGAGGAGGAGCACTGTAAATATTTACTGGACCGGACGGCCAACCAAAGCTTGCGCACCATGCTGAAAGACAAGAACGCACAACATCATCAGCAACGCACCCAGAGCCATTACGGACTTTTATACCGGCCCACACCGTCTTGTCCAACCCTTTTCGGAGACAAAACGGCGCTGCTTAAACAAACCGTGCAACGCTTGGCGACACCGCCGATTGATCACCGGGAAAACCTTTTCCTGGCACTGGGCTACGATCTGGAGAGCGCAGAACAGCTTTTCATGCTGGGCATGTTGGAGGAATGTTTGGCTTTACAGCATTTTGTCTATCAGCAATGGACAACCGGCCGCAGTGAACTGTCTGTTGAAGATGATGCCCTCTTGTTTAAAGCCATCAGCCGCAATCTGGCCAAATCCCTGTCATTGTATGCTTTAATCAGCAACGCTATGCCTTATCGCTACAGTGCATCCTTGTATCATCGCTATTATCCGGAAATCCCGGCTGATAAAAATGCCCAGGCTTATCTGCATCTGTATCAGAGTCTGCAGACCAGTCATGACAGCAATCCGGAATATACCATGATCGAGCTGGCTCATATCTGCAGACAACATGGGTTGAATGAAGTTATTCAATGGGTCAGCTCCCTGATAGACCATGCGGTTGCGGATGAACCCACTGTAGCCAGTCTGTTGGCGGAGATTGACCGGGACTTGACCGCCATGCCCCATCGTGCCCTGACCAACATGAGACTCCTGCTTTTTGGGGCCCGTCACCGCAAAATTGTCCCGACCAGGTCCTGGGCGGGAAAACTCCTGCAGAACCATTTGTCGCTTTTCCAATGGTTCCCGGCTGCCTCCTTTTTGAATCAGTCGATTTATGAACAGTTGTCTGCGTCAGTCGAAGATGAACAACAAAAGGAAGCAGACCGACTGTGGTTAATCGCCAGCCAATACACCCGAGGCTCCATCCGGGAGCTATATCAACAGCAAACTGAGCGGTTCAAGAATGAAAACAATCCTATTCTCCAGCAATTGTTGCTGGGTTCATTTTTGGGGGTGAAATAAATGCATCTGCCGGAACCAGAGGTACGCGAGAATATGCTTGAACTCTCATCTTTTTTGCGTCAGATCAAGGACGAACTGCAAATCCAGAGTCAATGTCTGCCGGGTGTTGATGTGAATACTGTGGATGAGTTTATCCTGGATTTAAACAACTATTATTACCAGCGCTTTCATGAACAATTCATCCCCCTCTACCGAGCCCAATGGGAAGCGGAGATAAAAAGGCTTTATGGGATCGCCCGTGATGAATCAGCTTTACGGGAAGATATTATCAAAAACCTAAAACGTTCCGCGCAAATTTATAACCAGGTGAAAAACGCTCTGCACTTGCTCAAAGACAACCAGGAACAGATTAACCATCTCCATTTTGCACTCGAACGCAATCAAGCGCAGTTGTTGCTGGAACTGATATATGCTCTTAAAGAAACCGAAACGGTGCTGGCAGCGTGCCTCGACTTGCTCCACACAGGTCAAACCCTAAGCACCGAAAAAGAACTCATAAAAAGCATGAAGGTTTATCCGTTTCAATCGATTTTGAAAAATCTTTGGAACAGTTGGGACCCGGACAGCAGCACTTGGGGAAGGGATTATAAACGATTGCTGATCAACCTGGAATTGTTTGCCGCGCTGGTGGGTAAAATCTCCGGCAATGATGATAAGCGCGCCGATGATTGGGCAATGTGGTTGGCAGAACTTAATAAAACCGAGCACCAATTAAACAATAAAAAATATTCTCCCGCATTGCATGAATGGTACCGCCAGGACCTGCGGCCCCAGTTGATGATATACACGGAACTGTTGGCGCTCAACATCAAGCTCAGAGACCGAAAGGGCCTCCAGGCAGCCGTGCATCATTTCGAAAGCTGGCTGCAAGCGCTGCTTTTCCTGCTGGAAAGATCCAATCGCCGCAACGGCAGCCCGGAACCTCTATTGCTGGAAATGAATTATGCCCATTCTGCAGACGCTTCCTCGCTCAAAGAAGTGATTGATCTGTTGGGCAAAGCACAAAAGAATCT
>DAOTHZ010000042.1:0-11765 GCA_035447945.1 Syntrophomonas sp. | reverse complement strand
ACGCTTCCTCGCTCAAAGAAGTGATTGATCTGTTGGGCAAAGCACAAAAGAATCTTCAAGTTCTGATCAAGCAACATGGCAAGTCAGCCAATCCCGAGTTCTCAATTTTCCTGGAGGCAGGGGAGAATTTTTTGCACGATACCTGGCCCGCCTTCAAAAATATTAGTAAGAGCAACCCTATGGATTACAGCCAATTGAACAACATGTTGGCACAGATGCGCAACCAGTTCGGCTGGCTGGAAACCCAGCTCGATCATCTGGCCAACCAGGCAGAGCACATTCAGAAAACACAGCAGCAATATGCACAGATTCAAGACACCTTGGACAATTATCAAAAAATGTTGACGGAAATGAAAAATCAGTTGGCCCGGACTTTGGCTCCCCGTAATCTCAGTCGGCAGTTTAAGGATTTGGAAGTGCGGGTGGAGCATATCCAGTTGACCCAGGAGGAGTCATTTCCCGACGCGTACCTGGCCCTGTTGGATCATACGCCAGGACAGGCAGGCCAGCAACTCATAATCGAGGAAGAGGACGGAGATCTGTTCCTTTTCCGGGTGGGAGACATACAGGATGTATTGGTACCCCATATCAGACTGAGAGAAGGATGATGCATGAACGATCAATATCCCCGGCAAAGTCAGCCCAGCGCCGGCGAAAACCAGTTCCATGCCAGCCTGCTGGATTCATTGAGAGATATAAATGAGCTTCTGGTCCACCACGGATCCCCGCAACTGCATCAGGACATCACTGCCTTCCTGGCGGAGGTTGATGGCAACAGCGGGGCAACAGAGGATCTGCTCCCAGCCATACGATATAAATTGTATGCACTGTTGGCGTTATCCCGCTAATCTCTCCAGAAACTAACCAGGACTGCCGAAGGCAGTCCTGGTTAAATCTTATCGTGATTGTTTTATCGTTTAGTATGCAAAAGATTCCAGCGGGATATCGAGGGCTGATTTATCACCATCTTTAACAATATCAGCGACTGTCCAAACATTGGGTACAACATTGCGGACATAATATTTGGCTGACAGGATCTTGCCAATATAAAAAGGATAGTCATAATGATCCGGTCCTACTTGCTGGGCTTTCTTTGCCGCCAGCAGAGCCTGATCGAGAATACATCTGCCTGCATACAGCTGCGATGTGGCCGTCAGGATCCGGCGTGCATACAACGGCATCATGCTGAATTCTTTCTTGCTGAAATAGCCACCGATGGCCATCTGCATTTGTCCATAGGCGTCCAGTGCTTTTTCCAGGATAGCAAACTCTTTGTTCAGACTAAGATCCATCGCGCCGGCTTCGCCAGTTGCCGCTGCTTCTGCACTGGGTTTGCTGGCCGCACAAAAATCCCGCATTTCCTGCATGAATGCAGCGAAAGCCGCCCCTTTGCCCATGGTCCATTTGCGTCCGACCAAATCCATGGCCTGAATAAAATTGGTTCCCTCCCAGATGGAATAGATTTTAACATCCCTGGCAATTTGCGCGACCGGGTATTCTTCACAATAACCATAACCCCCATAAGCTTGAATCGCTTCCCCGATCAACCACCAGGCTTCGTCGCTGGGATACGCTTTGCACAATGGCGTGGAGATCTCGACCAATGCATTGGCTTTTTTGCGCTGCTCGGGATCAGGATCACAAAAGCGCACATCAAACGCCAGAAAAGCTTTATACATCATGGCCCGCATGGCTTCAATATGAGCTTTGCCCATCAGCAGTGTCCTTTTGATGTCCTCGTGTCTGATTATGCTGACCCGATCGCCCCTGGGATCACTCATTAATCGTCCCTGGATTCTCTCCTGGCAGTAGTCACGGGCATTGTAAAAGGCATTGGCAGTGCAGGCCAAAGCTGCCAGACCAGTCTCCATACGCGCACCGTTCATCATTTCAAACATCTGCGCCATACCTTCACCGACTCCGTCATTCTCCAGCGGGTTTTTCCCCAACAGCCAGCCGCGGCAATTGCCGTTTTCGCCCATGCTCAGAGATGCTGTCACGGACCCGTACTGGCCCAGCTTATGCTCAATGCCGGTGGTCTGAACATCGTTGTCTGAGAGGCTGCCATCCTCGTTGACCCAGTACTTGGGAACAATAAACAAAGATATGCCTTTCGTTCCTTTGACCGACCCTTCCACCTTGGCCAGATAAAGATGGATAATGTTATCGGTAAAATCGTTGTCACCGCCGGTGATAAAAATCTTGCTGCCTTTGATTTTAAAGATGCGGGGATCATCGGTAGGATAAGCCTTGGACAAGATATCCCCCACGTCAGAGCCGGCCGTCGATTCCGTCAGGCACATGGTTCCGGCCCAGGTACCGTCCATCATCTTGGGCAAAAATATTTCCTTCAAGTCCGGCGCAGCAAAACTTTGAATCAATTCCGCCGCTCCGGTGGTTAACATAATATAGGGCAGGAAAGCTGGATTGGCTCCCAAAAACAGTTCCCAAACCGCAAATCTTAAAATTGTGGGCAATGTCATGGCGTCTTCCGCCTCATCAATGTTGCTGGTCCCCCACCCTTCCGACTGCAGCATCTTATACAGCGGGCCAAAGCTGGCAGGTGTAACAACCTTTCCGTTGTCATATCGGCAGGGATTGGCGTTGCCGTCCTCGTTGCTGGGTTCGATCAATTCTTTGGACATCTTGAGACAGGTATCCAAAACAGAGTCAACATCTTCCTTGGAATAATAGTCGGCAAAACGTGGGTAAGCAAATACTTCTTCAGTAGGCAGCCACTCTTTGAGAATAAACTTCAGGTCGCGCGTATTCTTATACGCAAAATTAGCGGTCACTCTTTTACCTCCTCAAATAGATTTACTTTTTTCCCATCATGTTTGAACAAAATATGCTCCTTACCACCCCCGATTCCGGAACCGCAATTTCCTGCTGCCCCAATAAATGTAAATGTATTTTTCCCTGAGTGTCTTTTCGCTAGTTCACAAGGTAATTCCTTCTTTTCCTATTAGAATTTAAATCATCCTAATTTCCGATAATTTTGCTTATTTCGCGTATGTTATTGGATTAAAATATTGCCTTGGAAATCATGTTGATTACCGGATGTAACACCCGAAATAAACATTTATACAAAAAACAGGATTTTTAAAAGATTTGTTGAACTTGTATAGATATTTATCGAAAGGAGGGCAATTGTTTCTGACGTTTGTTACATAATCATCGACCCAACGGTTGAGAGATTGATCAATGAATAATGACGGGGAGGAAATTATGTCAAAGAGCAACACAAATGAAAAAGCAGGTCCTATTTCTGAAGTACGCGTTTCAGGTCATGTGCAGGACCTGGTTGCAAATCCTTCGCCGCTGGGCTTATTGGGTCTGGCAATGGTAACCCTGGTAGCTTCAACCCAAAAGCTGGGAGTCACAGACGGTGTAGCCTACATTATTCCCTGGGCGATTTTCCTCGGTGCTGCAGCGCAATTTGTGGCTGGCCTGATGGATTACAAGCACGACAATACCTTCGGCGCAACGGCTTTCTGTGGATATGGATTTTTCTGGTTCGCAGTGGGCATGACCTGGTATATGAAGGTAACTGGAACGATTGGGGAAGGTGCCGGATTTGATCCCCATCAGTTGGGATATGCATTTCTGGGGTATTTTATCTTTACGGCGTTCATGACGGTCGGTGCTATGGGAGCCAACAAGGTATTGTTTATTATCTTCTTCCTGATTGACCTGCTCTTCCTGGGCCTGTTCATGAGTACGCTGGGCTGGGGCGGAGAAGCGTGGCATATGCTGGCGGCTTTCTCTGAACTGGGCATCGCCATTATGTCTTTCTACGGTTCAGCAGCTACGGTGCTGAATACTCATTATGGCTTCACCGTTCTGCCGGTGGGGGCACCCTTTGGCTCTCTGGCAAAAAAAGCTGCTGCCCTTAAAAAATAATTCTTGGTGTATTTTCCCGTAAAAGAAATCACCCCGCTTTGTCTCTATGACCAAGCGGGGTGATTTGTTTCCATCTTTATCCCACGAATAAAAAGCGATTACTTCGCTGCTATTAGCCAATAATCTGCCAGGATGCTTTGTCCATAGGTAGTGCCAGGTACTGCCCACCGCGCATTGAGTTGCAGCCAGGTGGGAGCGACTCCTTTGCTGACCAGGGCAAAACGGGGATCAACCAGCACTTTTCCTTTCGGCAAAGGATTCTTGGTGGCATAGGCATAAAGATGCTGGATATGGGCTTCGACACCGACGGCCGGGGTTGCAAAAGTGGCACCGTGCAAACCGGCAACAAATGTCACTTGTTCAGGGTCGGCTCCGTTCAATGATTCCTGCCCGGTCAGCGGAGAGCCGGTAGCCCACAGACCGCAGTAATTATTCTGTTCCGGTGTTACCGAACCGGTGAACTGCCAGTAGCCGGTTTCCTTGGCGGCTTGACAAAAAGCGATGTCACCTCTGATGCCATATTCCTTGCCAATATCAATATAAAGCCGGGCCAGATCCGGAATCGGTTTAAACTCCACCCCGTTGGCAGCTGCCTTGGCCATCAGACGCGGCGTCTCCTGCTCGATCCAGGCAGTCAGTTGCCGGGCGGTTAGATAAGAATCGCCCAATATGCTAACCTCTGCACTATTGACTGCAGATCCGTCCGGCAGGGTAATCAATGCCTGGTATTTGCTGAGCTGGGACAAATAGGTTTGCAAAACCGCCAACTGCTCGGCACTGAAATCAGTCGGTTGACGGGTTAACAACTCTTCTGAGTTCATGACCTTGCCATCCAACATTTTTAAATTGGTCCGGAAAGCGGCCAGATCTTTAAACATCTGGAGGTTGTCCTGATCTGAAGCATCGGTTGGTTCCGGGGGCGTCTCCTTGATTGGCTCTGTTGCTTCGCTAACCGGCCGTTCATAATGAATCTCCACGGTCCTCGATGCATCAATCCAATCCACTGCACAGTCCATGGCTTCCCCTACTGCCCGCAAGGGGATCATGGTCCTTCCCCGTTCACTTATGTATGCTTTGCCTAAATCCTCCGGGATCTCAAGAATCTTTCCGTCAATGATGATTTGCACATCTTCTCCCCGGGAATCTGGCCAAATATCAATGCTTGTTTTTTTCCAAAGGATGATTACCTGCCGTTCCGCTTCAATCCACTCCACTTTGGCCCCCATGTTTTCACTGATTACTCTCAGCGGTACATAGGTACGACCATCAATGATGACTGGTTGCTGATCATCCGCCGGGATGACCAGTTGCTCATTATTCATGTAGATGCTGAAATCACTGCTGCCAGACACCGGAACGGCGCCGACCGGTTTGACTGCCGCCCCGACCAGCAGCAAACACAAACCCAACATCATCATTCTTTTTGCCAATCTCAGCTTATACAAACCCTACTCCTCCTTTGCGTATGACTGCAGTTATTTTTTGAAGCAACGATAGTAAGCGTATCGAAAAGGGTTCAGGTTATATGCCCCTCCCGGCTGGTTATTTGCCCTATGACCCGTTGCCTGATCGTAATAGTTATCAATAATACCCAATAAGCAGAAATTTCTTGCATTGCCATCCTGGTAAAATCGAAAATAATGATTAATTTCAAGCTATTTTTTAAATGATCGGCCTGTTTACGAAGTTCTTTGCCTATATTCGCCAACAAAACCGAATAATTATGTGTTTTCAAAAACACAAGCAGACATTTTTTTTATGGTAAATGTTGTAATCTAATTATACCCCTTTTACTGATGTCCGTATTTCTTGGATTATGGAGGTATGTTTTATGATCGAGAAAAAAATGAAAAACACTGCCGCCCGGTCCTGCAAATTAGTCATCATTATGGTTATACTTACCTGGCTTAACTATTTTTACGGTCAGTTGCATGCTGCTTGTTTTTTTGATCATCCGGTCATTTTTCCGATGGTTTCATCGCTCGTTGCGCTTCTTTTGGTTTCACTCCTCTATTTTCAGCACCGCAACATTAGTCAAAGTCTGAACAAATTACTGGAAAACGAGCGTGCAAGCGCTAATTGGCGATTTACCAAAAGCCCTTTGTTTGACAACATTGGTCATGAATTGCGCACCCCGATAATTGGAATTATGGGGTCCTCCGACCTGCTTGCACAAAGTGTGCTCGATGTTGAGCAAAAGGCTCATCTTGAAACCATCAAAACTTGCGGAGAAAAGCTGCTGACTTCCATTGACGTGCTCCTTTCCATAGCTAAAATGAATGAACACCACAACCACAATATGGTTACCAGCACAGACCAATCTCTTGATTCCAAACAAGGTACCGGCTGTATCAATGAGGAAAACCATGCTTATCTGTTTAATCAATTCCTGCCGGTCAATATTCTGCTGGTCGAAGACAACGAACTCAATCAAAAACTGATCACCCAGATGCTGGTCAGTTATGGTTTTGAAGTTGTCTCTGTAAGCAATGGTCTGGAATGCCTGCAAGTTCTACAGGAAAAAGAATTTCACCTCGTCTTGATGGATATGCAAATGCCGGTCCTGGATGGCTACGAAACAACCCGGAAAATCCGCGCCAACAGCCTTTACAAACATATCCCGGTGGTTGCCATTACCGCCAATACCCTTCGTTATGATATTGAAAAATGTATGGACTGCGGATGTTGCTCCTATCTGCCCAAACCGTTTACCGCTGATGAATTGGCCCAGGAGATTAAGTCCCATTTGAAAATCGACCCTCCTGGCAGCAGTTCCCAGCCCGCTGACGATTTAATCAGCCAACTGTTACCCGAATTCATCGAAATCCTGGCAGAGATGCTGACCGATCTGCACAAGGCAGTCGACCAGCATGATATGACTGCCATTCAGGAATTAAGCCATGCCGTCAAAGGTACCGCCGGCATGTACGGTTTTATGCAAATTTCCGAAAGCGCAGCGTTAATCGAACAGGCCGGCAAAGGGAAAGTCTACTCCTCAATCCCTTTGTTAATCAATCAGCTGGACAAGTATTATGAGCAAATCATTCGGCAAAAGACCCCTATCGTGGGTTAGTCCTGAAGCGTATAATGCTGCGGCTGCAATCGCCAGTTCAGTTCTTCTAAATCAAGGACTTTGCCATGCCCGGGATAAAATTTCTTGACTCCCATATCATATAATTTGCGCATACTCTCAGCATGCTTTTGCCCATCATGGAGAAATGGCGGGATACATGCCTGTCCAAACAGAAAATTCCTGCGCACCAACAGATCGCCAACCACGGCCGAACCATCCGGTAATACGACGGAAGCGGATCCCAAGGTATGACCGGGGGTAGCGACTGCCAATGCGTCAACCCCATACTCATGCAATTTCAATTCCTCATCGAAAACAATCTCCGCTTTAATTCCGTACCGCTTTTTGACCTGCATATTTTTGCCGATCACTTTAATCATGGCTGCCAATGCATTGGTCGGGTGTAGCGGCGCCTGGGTTCCGTTTAAAAAATACAACAAATCGCTTGTGTGGATGGCGACGGGTACATCCAAATGTTTTTTCAACTCATAGGTACTGCCGAAATGATCGATATGCCCATGGGTTAAAAAAATCATGCTGACATCGGCCTTTTTTACCCCATTCTCCTGCATGGCTTTCAGAATACCGGAACTAAAGCCCGGATCACCGCTATCAACGATAATGGTTTTTTGATCGATCAGTAAATAACTGTTGGCAAACCGTAACGGAATCCTGACTACTCTCGGTCCGCTCATCCTCGTTCCTCCTGTACCGTATTCTTGAATCATTATAACACCATTACCGTATCATCAATGAAACAAAAGCAGGAAATGTTTATGAAGCGTAACTCCCATTGCTGACGCTTGCCAAATACAAGGCTGTGTGCGATACTGTTGTTTATTGAATATTCTGACGATAAGGAGCCCTTATTTATGACAACCGTTCTAATCACCGACAGCACTGCCTATTTACCTGTTTTCATCATTCGCCAATACGATATCAATGTGGTCGCACTAAACGTTCATCTGCCCGATCGGGATTTTAAGGAAGGGTACGGATTTAGCAACCAGGAATACTATCAATACATGAGAAATAATCCGGTTTTCCCCACGACCTCCCAGCCTTCTGCGGGCGAATTTCTGGAGCTTTTCCAAAAGCTTGGGCCGGATGATGAGGCACTGGTTATTTTGATCTCTTCCAAGCTGTCAGGCACGGTGCAATCAGCCCAGATAGCGGTTTCCATGTTGCCCGAACCTCATCCGATGATTACTGTCATTGATTCATTATCAGGAGCTATGGGATTGGGTTTTCAAGTCATCCGGGCTGCTGAAATGCTGGCTGCAGGCTATCGCCCCCATGAAATCAAACCGGTAATTGAAGCCATGCGCCAGAGCATGCAGATTTATTTTATGGTCAACGATCTGGAATATCTGGTGCGGGGCGGCAGGATCAGCAAATTAAGCGGTATTTTAGGCAATGTTCTGCAGCTTAAACCGATTCTGAATGTCAAAGACGGGGAAATTGTCTTGTTTGACAAAGTTCGTACAGCCGGCAAGGCGCTGCAGCGAATCTTAGCTGAAATGGAGACACATCGGCCAACGCTGCACAAGATCTGTGTATTACACGTCGATGCCTTGGAAAGCGCCCAGCAGCTGCAAGGCAAACTGCAAGAAGAATACGCTCTTCCCGTCTACCTTGTGGAAGCCGGTCCCGTCATCGGCACCCATGTGGGCCCGGGATGTCTGGCGCTAATCTACTATTAAAAAGGCTGTTTGAATTTTTCTGTTCAAACAGCCCTCGTGTCAAGTTCACTAGGCAATGCTCTGCACCATGACCGGCGTTTTTCTACAGCGCCGGTTCTTTCTTATTGCCACCTGTGTGATCCCGGCCGGCAAAATAGTTGTACCAGGCAGAAGTCTGATACAAGTCCCAGTTGACTGGAGGCAGATATTGATTCTCCAACCGGTCTTCTTCCTGATAGGCTTTCAACAGAGCATAGACCCTCACCCAGACACATTTCTTTTCGTTGGGAAAGACCTCGCACCAGCCCTGGTAACTGCCGCCGCAGGGACCGTTGCGCTGATTTTTGGGACACTGCGACATGGGGCAGAGGTAGGCCAGGTCAAGCAAGGCACAATCGCCGCAATCCCGGCAGTCATTGCCGATCACCTTGAGCACATGTTCCAGCTTGTAACGGCGCGGATCCTTGACCCTGGCGTAATAACGGTACAGCAACGGATAAAAATTTTTGTCAGGTGTAAAAAACAGCTCATGGAACATGCGCATCATCCGGTAATTAAGCCCGATGTCAACCTCCGCCGGCAGATCACTGCGGTCGACTGCATCCGGGGTATTCAAACCCGTCTTTGTATCCCTGGCATAGAAATAAAAACCCTGCGGCTGGGGATAATCAAACTCCGACAGCAACTTGTCCCAATCGGCACTAAGTTCTTCCCCTTGGTCAATAATATATTCAACCTGTTCATACTTGATATTGTGCCCGCCGATGTCCACACCGTCAAAGCCCAGGCCTTTTAATAAAGCATACATTTTGGCTGCCCGCAGCAGTCTGGCTCCAACGCCTTTGTCCTCAGCATTTCTTTCCTGATCCAGTTGTGCCAGGAGTTTGTCCGGGACAACACAGCCCGGCAGTTGATTGGCATTCATCATCCGCGCTGCCCCATAGGGCAGGATGTAAAGGTTGCCGATGACCGGCAAATCATTGTCAATGTTTTTAACAAACTGCAATACCTCATGAAATTTACGGGCATCAAAACCCAGCTGGGTGATAATAAATCCTGCCCCCTGACTGATTTTCTTGCGCAGTTTTTGATATTGGCCCATGAGTTCGGCCTCGCTAGCCTTGAAAGGGGAAACCACACTGCCGGCAAAAAAAGTGCCCGGCTGATGAAAAACCGTTTTGCCGGCCTCATTGACCTCCAGCCCTTGATTCATGCGAGAAACAAGTTCCATTACCTGCACCGAATCCAGATCAAATGTCGGTTTGGGCCGGCCTTTGAATCCGCTGACCGGATAGTCGCCGGTCATGATCAACAGATTGTTCACCCCGGCCCGGTTCAGAGCGTACAGTTCAGATTCGATCTGATTGCGATTTTTATCTTTGCAGGTAAAGTGAACCAGCGGTTCAATGCCCAGCTTCACAATCTCCATCCCCAAGCAAGCCGCTGACAGGGCCGGTCTGCCGCCGGGATTGTCAGTGATGGACAAGGCATCAATCCTGCCGCCCCGGGCAGCCTGTTCAGCCGCCCGAATAGCGTTTTCCTGCGATTTTTCACGGGCTCCCCGACCGGGTACCAGTTCCCATGTCACCGCCAAACGATTTTTATCCTGCAGGGCTTCTTTAAATTGATTGCTGTTCATGGCCTCTCCTCCCGGCTCGTTCTCGTGAAAAGATACGGTCGGGCTGACCCGACCGCTGACTTGTCTTTATCTGCATATGGGAAAATCGTCTCAGGACATGTTTTGGATCAAGGCGTCCGCAAACTGTGAGCATTTCACTTCGGTTGCGCCCTCCATCAATCTGGCAAAATCATACGTTACGACTTGGCTGGCGATGGTTTTTTCCATGGCTTTTATGATAAGATCCGCAGCTTCATCCCATTGCAGGTGTCTTAGCATCATCTCTCCCGAAAGAATGACTGAAGAAGGATTCACTTTGTCCAGGTTGGCATATTTGGGGGCAGTGCCATGGGTGGCTTCAAAAATGGCATGTCCGGTCTGATAATTGATATTGGCACCGGGGGCAATACCAATGCCACCCACTTGTGCTGCCAGCGCATCCGAAATGTAATCACCGTTCAAATTCAACGTGGCTACGACGTCAAACTCTGCCGGACGGGTAAGTATCTGTTGCAGGAAGATGTCGGCAATCGCATCCTTGATGATGATCTTGCCGGCGGCTTCCGCTTCCTTCTGGGCCTTGTCGGCGGTGGCAGCACCATCTTTATCCTTAATGGCATCGTATTGATTCCAGGTAAAAACCTTCTCACCATATTCGGCTTCAGCTACGTCATAACCCCACTGCTTGAAGCCACCCTCGGTAAATTTCATAATATTGCCTTTGTGTACCAGGGTAACACTTTTGCAGCCTTTGGCCAGCGCATATTCAATCGCAGCCCGCACCAGTCGTTTACTGCCTTCTTCCGAAACTGGCTTGATCCCCAGCGCAGAAGTCTGCGGAAAACGGATTTTGTCAACCCCCATCTCATCCAACAGAAAATGCAGCAGTTTTTCTCCTTCAGGACTGCCCTGCGGGTATTCGATGCCGGCATAAATATCTTCCGTATTCTCACGGAAGATCACCATATCCACATCCTGCGGTCTTTTGACTGGTGAAGGTACCCCTGCAAACCAGCGTACCGGACGCAGGCAGGTATACAAATCCAGCTTTTGCCGTAAAGCCACATTCAATGAACGAATCCCTCCGCCAATCGGTGTGGTCAGCGGACCTTTGATGGCAATGATATATTCTTTTATAATATCCAGCGTTTCCTGGGGCAGCCATTCACCGGTCAGGTCGAAGGCCTTTCCCCCGGCCAGCACTTCTTTCCAGACGATTGATTTTTGTCCTTCATAGGCTTTGTCGACCGCCGCATCCAACACCCGGGAAGCCGCCGCCCAAATATCCGGTCCGGTTCCATCGCCGATAATAAAAGGGATAACCGGATGATCCGGCACGTTTAGGATTCCATTGGTTACGGTTATTTTATCTCCCAAGCTTGTTTTTTCTGTCACGGTCAGCCCTCCTGTTTTTTATCCGCCATGCCTTGCAGCATCGCTTTAATCAAAATTGAATCCGCCATATTTTTTAAAGTGCTCCACCAGTCCG
>DAOTHZ010000041.1:0-18534 GCA_035447945.1 Syntrophomonas sp. | reverse complement strand
CTTTGAGTCGTTGCAGCGCCTGCTGTGCGTTTATATGATCCAAACTCATGTAAGACACCTCATTTCAGTATTTTTATTCACCCAGTGCGGCCTTGACCATTTTTAAAGTGTTGACCACTTTTTCATCGGTAAAGGTCGCGACCAACGGCCCCCAGTCCACTTCCTTCAGTTTTCCCTTTAGCCAGTCGACGGTCTGCATTTTTTCGAGTTCCTTCAGGATAATGAAAGGACGTCCCGGGGTATCAATCATGCTCACCACTTTGGCCTTGGCTTTCTCCAAAAGTTCTTCTTCATTCTCTGCCAATTCATCAAAAATTCCCTGGGCCACAGCATAATCCGGTGCAAAAAGCTCACCCTTGTAGATCACATCGCGGTATTTTTTATCCGTATCCAGACCAAAACGCATCACCGCTCCCTGCACCAAAGTCAGGGAAAGACCGATTTTGATCTCCGTCATGCCAAGTTTAATTTTGGGATTATTGATGACCAGCCGGTAATCACAGGCCATGGAAAGAATCATTCCCATGGCGGTGGCATGGCCGTTGATGGCGGCTACTACCGGTTTGGAGCAGGTGAATAGTTTAAATAAAACCTCTTCCTCGTAATTAAACCAGTCCAGAATTTCTTCCTTGCTTTGGAAACTGGTAAAGGTGCCCAGATCAAAGCCGCCTGAAAAGTATCTCCCCTGACCGGTCAGGATAATCCCTTTCAGTTCATTTTCCTGATTGACACGATCAATGACTTCATTCAAACCCTGCAATGTTTCCATGGTAATCGAATTCAGTTTTCCGCGGTTAAATTGAAAAATAACGATGTTGTCAACAATTTGATACTCGTACGACACGCCCCATCCTCCTTACGCTTAATTATGTCTAAACCCATTTTACCAAAAAGCGTGGGTGGATAAACAGTTCCTTTGTGAATAATTCCAATTACATAATTTTTGGGGATGGCAACAATCTTTTCGAATCTTTTATTTTAAAAAACAATTGACAGAACAATCGTTCCTATTTACAATGGAATCAGAACAAATATTCTAATCCAGGGGGTGATCACATGTTCGCCGATTACAGCAAGAAGGAGTTTATTCAGACTTTCTGTGCCTCTGTTTTTTGTACAGGCATCCTTTATTTTTCCATGGTAGGGTTCCTGTTATTGCTCTAAACATGCTTTTTGTCGCATGGTTTCATCAATCATTTTTGGACCCGGCTAGGTTTAGTCGGGTATTTTTGTCTTTTGATTGCAATGTTTCCTGGCAAGTATTAAACTCATTTTAATCGGTTCGATAAACGTAATGATAAGGAAATAGATACGATATCCAACAGCAAATACTCATGAAAAAAGGGTGTATGGCAATGAAAAACAAACAATTTGCAGTGATCGGCATTGGCAGATTTGGCGAAAGCCTGGTCAAAGAATTGACCCGACTGGGTTATGAAGTCATGGCGATTGATATTGACGAAGAAAAAATCAATGATACTGTGGATATTGCAACGCATGCAGTGCAGGCCGACTCCATGGATGAAGATACGCTCAAAGCTTTGGGAATCAGGAATTTTGACGTGGTGATCGTAGCTATCGGCAATAACATTCAATCCAATATTCTGACCACCATCATGCTCAAAGAATTGGGGGTCAATAAAGTTGTAGCCAAAGCCCAAAACGCTTTGCACGGCAAGGTTCTGGAGAAGATCGGGGCGGATCTGGTCATCTACCCCGAACGGGATATGGCCATAAAACTGGCACGCTCCCTGGTTTCCAACAATTTTCTGGAGCAAATCAATCTTTCTCCCACCCACAGCGTGATGGAATTCTTTACGCCGGTTACGCTGGCAGATAAGAGTCTGGTGGAAACTGGTCTGCGCAAAAAAATGGGCGTTACGGTACTGGCAATCCGCCGGAACGACGATGTTATTGTAGCACCCGGTCCGGAAGAAAGACTACGCAAAGGCGATGTGATTGTTGCCCTGGGCAGCAATGATGATCTGGAATATATCACTAACCTGGACTAAACCATTTCGAGGTCAATGCTATGCAAATTAACAAGATGTCCGCCCCCCAGTTGTTGGTAGGCAGTTTTCTCGTTTTGATCCTGTTGGGCAGCCTGCTGCTGTATATGCCTTGGGCCGCCAACACCCCCACTCGTTATGTGGATGCTTTGTTCACCTCGGCCACTTCGGTATGCATAACCGGTCTGGTGGTTGTCGACACCGGCACCCATTGGACCCTCTTCGGACAGATCATCATCCTGCTGCTGGTTCAGGTTGGCGGGCTGGGAGTTATGGCCTTCGCCGGCTTCTTTGCCATGTTAATGGGAAGAAAGATCCAGCTGCGGGAGCGATTACTGATGCAACGATCCATTAATGTTTCTGCAGTGGGAGGAATCGTACGGGTTTTCAGATATCTGCTGGGGTTTACCTTCCTGCTCGAAGCCCTGGGAGCAGTGATTCTGGCCATCAAGTGGATGCCGCTGATGGGCGTTAAAAAGGCGCTGTGGCATGGGGTATTCCACTCTATTTCAGCATTCAACAATGCCGGCCTGGATCTGTTTGGCAATTTTAAAAGCCTGACCGACTTTAGTCATGATATAACCATAAATATTGTCTTTAGTCTGTTGGTCATGATCGGTGGATTAGGGTTTTTCGTCTGTTACGAACTGTATAATTACCGCCAATCACGCAAGCTTTCCCTGCACAGCAAAGTCGTGTTAACCACCACCGGTATTTTGCTGGTGCTGGGCACCTTTTTATTGCTGGCAGTCGAATATAACCATGCTTTAAAAGCCTTGACACCTGGACATAAACTTATGGTTGCCTTCTTTCAAAGTATTTCTTCCCGTTCGTCCGGGTTTGCCACTATTGATATCAATTCTCTGCTGCTGCCCAGTCAGCTGCTCTTGATCGTTTTTATGTTTATCGGCGCTTCGCCGGGTTCGACCGGGGGCGGAATCAAGACGACCACGGTAGCCCTGATGTTTGCAGTCGTTGTAGCCCAACTGCGGGGCAAGAAAGATATCGAAATTTTTGAACGCCGGATTGTCAGCAGCGACGTATATCCATCGTTTACTTTGTTTTTTATGGCAATTTTCATGTTGATCATCATGGTCTTCCTGATTTCCCTGACTCATCCGGGAGATTTTATGAAAATTTTGTTTGATGTAACGTCCGCCTTGGGTACAGTCGGATTTTCTACAGGGTTATGCTTGGAACTCAATGCATTTGGGAAAATCTTAATCGTGATATGTATGTTCCTGGGCCGGGTCGGCCCGCTTACCTTGGGTTTTGCCCTGGCTTACAAGAAAAAACAGCCGGAAATCCATTATGCCCAGGGAAAAATAATGATTGGTTAAATCCTCTTCAGACAATAAAGAACAAGACTGTTTCCACTCAAACGCCTGCTGTGCAAAAAGACAAGTATCAGTCCGGTCAACTGCGCAGGAGAAAATGGTCAAAATGGAAACCGTCTTTTTGCTTTCTGGGAAGCATAATATTTTTAATTTGGGTCATCCTAAAAGGGGAAAACAACTTATACAGAAAGGAGTAAACAACGTGACGGTTAACCAAATGGAGCTTCAAAACCTCAGACATTTGATCGGGGGGCACACCACCGCCGAGAAGAAACTTCGCTTTTATGCTTCTCAATGTCAGGATGCCCAGATTAAGCAGATGTTTGATCAGGCGGCACAATCCGCAATGAATACCCGCAACAAACTGATATCATTCTTGCAGTAAAGGAGTGTAAAATTTCTATGCCACAACAAATACAGGATAAAGAAATGGTCAACGATATTTTGTCTTCGGTAAAAAGCAGTCTGGCCACTTATGCCCAGGTAATCGGAGAAACATCCAACCAGCAGCTGCGCCAGACCATTCAGCAAATCAGAAATTCGGATGAACAATTCCAGTATCAGCTTTATCAGATGGCAGAACAAAAGGGATTTTACAAAGCCGCTGCCCAAGCTGACCAGTCTGATATTCAAACGGTCAAATCACAGCTTGGTTAGTCATCAACCTTATAGAAAATGACTGCTATATGAAGCCGGGGGCGAGTTATCGCCCCCGGCTTCTAGTTTATATTTTTATTGCGGCCGGAACGGGACAAACCAAATCGCGGGTGTCCGCTTTTACGATTTCGCTCATAACCGGCCAACGCTTCATATGCCTCATCAATTTTATCCATCGGCACTTCAACATAACTGGTATTGCTGTGAATTTCTATGTCCCCTACCTGTCTGGGGGTCAGCGTAGTATTGGCACACAAATAATCTGCCAATCGCCGGGGATTCATCCCCTGCATGCGTCCCAAGGGCATTTCAACATGTGCCGTATCCAAACTGTTCGTTTTCCTTTCCGCCAATTCCATTTCCGGTTCTCCGCCCGCAATAATTTTAAGCGCCGCTGCCAGCAGGGTCTGGGCATCATTTTCCGTCAGCAGAGTGCCGGCCATCTGCTGATACCCCTCCAACCCCCCCTCACGGGCTGTTTCCAGCAAGCGCCGATTCAGGCTTTCCCGCCTGCTCTCCACGGCATCTCTCGAGGAAGGTGGATGGCGGCGCATGATCTTCTTGCCGATGTGGTGTTCAATCAATTTGATTTGTTGCATTTGCCGGGGTTCAACAAAAGATATGGCAATACCGTCGCGCCCTGCCCGACCGGTCCTGCCAATTCGGTGCACATAACTGTCCGGATCTTCCGGAAGATCGAAATTAAAAACATGACTGACCATTTCAATATCCAGGCCCCGTGCCGCCAGATCAGTAGCTGCCAATATGGTTACATTGCCCTTGCGGAAACGTTCCATGACATTGTCCCTTTCCCGCTGGGTCATGTCGCCATGCAGGGCATCGGCATCATAGCCCCGGTCGTTCAAGGCATGGGCCAGCATATCAACCCCCTTTTTGGTCCGGCAGAAGACCAGACTAACGGTAGGTTGCTCAACTTCCAGCAACCGACAGAGGGTTGCGATCTTGTAACGGGGACTTACTTCCAAATAAAATTGCCGGGTCAAAGGCACCGTCAATTCCAGTGATTCAATCAATATGATATCAGGATCATGCATAAATTGGCTGCCCAATCTGCGAATCTCCTCGTTCAGGGTAGCCGAAAACAAGAACGTTTGCCGGTCATGTGAACAGGCTTCCATAATTCTTTCGATATCCGGCAAAAAACCCATATCCAGCATTTCATCAGCTTCGTCCAAAACCAGATAAGATAGATTTGACAAGTTTATATTACCGCGCTGCATATGGTCCAATAATCTTCCCGGAGTCCCCACGAGCAATTCCGGTCTGCGGCTCAATGCTCTGATCTGCAGTTCAATGGACTGTCCTCCGTAAACAGCCAAGGACCGCAGGTTCATTCCTTTACCCAGGGAATTGATCTCTTCGGTTACCTGGACAGCCAATTCGCGAGTCGGGCAAACGACCAGACCCTGCAGTCCCCGTCCGGGGACCATTCGATTCAGCATGGGAATACCAAAAGCCGCGGTCTTGCCCGTGCCCGTCTGGGCCTGCCCCATTACATCATGACCTGCCAAAGCCGGCGGAATTGCTTTAATTTGAATGGGAGTAGGAATTTCGAATCCCTTGTTTTCGATCATCTGCAGCAAACGCGGTTTGAGTCCCATGTTTGCAAAAGTCTGAGAATACAAATCATTTCCTCCTTCATAAAGAAGCGCTCTAAACGTTGCCGCGTTGTTGTGGTTTGGTTACATCATATCGCAGGTAATGCCCTAATACATTTACCCTGTCTGGCCTTTCCCGCCGTCCCGTCAGTCAAGGCCCTTACTCAATTTTATTGCTGCGCCGCCAAATTTTCATCTTCTGTGCTTCTTTTACCAGATCGTCATGAAATTGAGGGTGGGCAATACTGATCAATTGTTCAGCCCGATGCCAGGTTGGTTTCCCTTTAAGCTTGACGATGCCGAATTCAGTGACAGCATAATCTATAAATGTGCGAGCTGTGGTGACAATGCTCCCGGAGGGCAACGTGGGTACGATGCGTGATTGGAGCTGACCATTTTTATCCCGGTAGGTGCTGGTCAGGCAGAGAAAACTCTTTCCTCCCCGTGAGAACCAGGAACCGTTGATGAAATCAATCTGACCACCAGTACCAGAAATCTGACGCGTACCCGAACTTTCAGAACAAGCCTGACTAAAAAGATCCATCATAACCGTATTGTTGATGGAAATAAAATTGTCATTGGTCGCTATCAGACGGGCATTGTTGGTGTATCTGCCACAATGGCTGGCCATGAGCGGATTGTTTTCCATAAAATCATACGTACTTCTGGAGCCGATGGAAAAAGTAAAAGCGATCTTGCAGCGGTCAGTCGTCTTGTAACGATTGGTCACTTTGCCGCTGGAAAACAAATTCACCATGGAATCAACAAACATTTCCGTATGAATTCCCAAATCCTGTAAATCAGAATCACATAACAAATCCCCCAAAAGATTGGGTAATGCCCCAATTCCCAGTTGCAGACAAGCCCGATCAGGAATCTCCGGCAACAACAGCCGGGCCATGGTTACATCGGCCGGAGAAGGCTCACGACTGGGGGGCAGTACCAATAATGGAGCATTGGCGCTCTCGATAATATGATCGACCATGGAGATATGCACGGCATCTTCTGAACCACCTGGCACCCGGGGCATGTTTTCATTCACTTCCAGAATGACTTTTTTGGCACCCAAACAAGACTCCAGGCTGTTAACATTGGACAAACCAAAGGAAAAATAACCGTGATGGTCCATGGGGCTTACCTTTTGCACATAGATATCATAGGGGAATAGATCGCTGCCGATGATGTCCTGCAGCTGGCCAAACTGACAGGGATGATAATACATCATGTCCTGATCATGCAACTGCCGATCAACGCCATCGAAAAACCAGCTGTTGTTGGTGAAGTGCTGACGGCTTGGATCAGAAAAAGCAGAGCTGTCAGGACCAATATTGTTGCCTCCGCATTGAGTGATCTGTACATTGAAAAGTTCCTCTTTGCGTTGGCTCAAAGCAATATCAAAATCTGTCGGCCGTCCGGCAAATACTGCGTAGAGGATTCTGTCATTGGAATTGACCAGCGAGGCAGCCTGCTCGGCAGTAATCAGTTTTTGCCGGTATTCTTGCAAGTATGTATTCGCCAAAATGAATACCCCCCTTTAATGTAAGCTTTGTAATATTAATATAATGAAGGTTGTTGTATCGAAAGCCATATTTATTTTACCTGCATTTTAGACATTTTACTATAGTAATAATCGGTTGAATCTGAGGCTGCCAACCTTTGCATACCAGAATATGGTGTTGCCGATCAGAACATAATTTGTATATTCGAGTATATAATTTTAGATACGCGGCACATTAAAATAGTAAGCCGGATGACAATAACAGTATTTTCTTATTATAACAATGGTTAAATCAATGAAAGCCTGTCTCTTAAATAAATTACCTCTCCAATGAAAGGAATTAATCGATAATGAAAATTGCTCTGCTTTCCCCGATTGCCTGGCAAACTCCACCTCTGCATTACGGTCCCTGGGAAAATATGGTCTCCCTGCTGGCGGAAGGATTACAGCAGGAAGGCATCAAAGTAAGCGTATTTGCCACCGGGGATTCAGCCTCCGCCAACCTGGAATGGGTCTGCCCTCATGCCTATGAAGAAGATCGTAGTTTGGATCCAAAAGTCTGGGAGTGTTTGCATATCGCCCATCTATTTGAGCAAGCCGATCGCTTTGATCTTATCCACAATCACTATGACTTTTTGCCCTTAACCTACAGCCGCTTAATAAGTACCCCGGTGCTCACCACCATTCATGGTTTTTCTTCGCCGCAAA
Organism: Syntrophomonas sp.; assembly: GCA_035447945.1. Classification (GTDB taxonomy): domain Bacteria; phylum Bacillota; class Syntrophomonadia; order Syntrophomonadales; family Syntrophomonadaceae; genus Syntrophomonas_B. The sequence goes on along the minus strand of DAOTHZ010000041.1, from coordinate 10,706 downwards.
TTCTCCCGGTCTATAAAAAATATAATACTTCTGCGGATTATGTATCGATCAGTTACGCCGATCGTCATCCCGATCTACATTATACCGCCAATATCTATCACGGTCTGGATCTTGAGCAATTTCGTTTTGAGAAGCAATCTGGCGAGTATTTGCTGTACTTCGGGCGTATCCATCCAGACAAAGGAACGGCGGAAGCAATCGATATCGCGCGAAAAAGCAGGCTGCCTCTGATTTTAGCCGGTATCATTCAAGATCAAAAATATTTCCTCACGCAGGTGGCGCCCGCTCTGGATGAGGCTAATATCCGCTATGTCGGCCCGGTGGGCCCAAAATATAGGAATGAACTGCTGGGCGGGGCATTGGCTTTGCTGCATCCCATTCATTTTGCTGAACCTTTTGGCTTAAGTGTCATCGAAGCCCAAGCCTGTGGAACTCCGATCATCGCCTTTAATAAAGGTTCCATGCCGGAGGTGATTGTGGACGGCGTAACCGGTTACCTGGTCAACGATACTGCTTCTGCAGTAATAAAAATAAAGGAAATCAGCAACTTAAATCGCCTTGATTGTCGCCTTTGGGTCGAAGAGAGATTCAGCCGTCAGCGCATGGTGGCCGATTATCTGGATGTATATGAACAAATCCTGAACGCTGCTGCCCCCAGCTTGCTCAGTTAATCCTCATCCTCTTTATAAAAAGCGAACCAAACATCTCCCCACCGGATTGAAGAGTACCACCAAATCAAGTCGATTACCAGGAAAGAACCGTAATTATTTAAAAAAGCACCCAAATTTACGATGATGAAGCGATCATTTCGCCGAAAAAACCTTGCCGGGGTACGCCACGCATAAAAAAATGCCTCTCCACCCTGGTAGATGGAGAGGCATTTTATAACTACTTTATTTATCGTCACCGACCGGAATTCTCATGCCGTAGAATGAACGCCATACGAAGAATAAGGCGATCAGCAAGAATACTGCGCCCACATAAGGAGCCACATTCCTAAATGTTTCGGAGATCGCAATTTCCATTGCCAGCAATCCAAACAAAGTGGTGAACTTGATGATCGGATTCAAGGCTACGGAAGAAGTGTCTTTGAAGGGGTCACCTACAGTGTCACCCACAACGGTTGCTTCATGCAACATCGTGCCTTTTTCCTTGAGGTCAACTTCCACGACTTTCTTGGCATTATCCCAACAACCGCCGGCATTGGCCATAAACACAGCCTGGAATAAACCCACAACAGCAATGGAAATCAAGTAAGCCACAAAGAAGGCTACCGGTTCATTGTTGCCGTTGCTGGGGGCAGACAAACAGGCAAAGGCCAAGGCAAAAGAGAAGATGGCAATAAAGATGTTAAACATTCCCGATTGCGCATACTGGGTACAAATCTGTACCACTTCTTTGGATTTTTCTGTGTTGGCTTTAACGTCAGCCGCCTCTTCAAGGTTGATATTTTTCTTGATATAGGCAACTGCACGGTAGGCCCCGGTGGTAACTGCCTGGGTTGAAGCCCCGGTAAACCAGAAGATGACTGAACCTCCACACAGGAATCCTAAAATGGTGTAAGGATTGAGCAGGGTAAGAATAGTGGCCGGATCAACACCCAGTACATTTTTGATAACCAGAATCAGCGAGAATATCATGGTGGTGGCACCTACCACAGCGGTTCCGATCAACACCGGTTTGGCCGTTGCTTTGAAGGTATTGCCGGCGCCGTCATTGGCTTCCAGGTAATATTTTCCCATATCAAAATCGGGTTTAAAGCCAAAATCCTTTTCAATGTTCTTGGCTACATTAGGAACTTCTTCGATCAAAGATAACTCATAAATTGACTGGGCATTGTCGGTAACCGGTCCATAACTGTCAACAGCAATGGTAACCGGGCCCATGCCCAGCATGCCGAAAGCTACCAGACCAAACGCAAAAATGGAAGAATAACTCATGATCTCGGCCGGGATGGGTTGACTGGCCAGATAGGCACCAAACATGATCGCCACAAACACCATGCCAATCCAGAACGCACTGAAATTACCCGCTACCAGACCAGACAGAATATTGAGGGACGGGCCGCCTTCACGCGAAGCTTTGACAACTTCCGCGACATGCTTGGATTTGGGGCTGGTAAATACTTTTACAAATTCGGGGATCAGCGCTGCTGCCAGGGTACCTAAACTAATTATGGCGGCAAGTACTACCCACAAAGGTGTCAAAGCAGTTGCTTCGGCCGCTCCAGGCCCCACCAGATAATATGTGACTCCGAACGTTACGATAATTGAAATGACGGAAGTAATCCAAACCAAACTGGTAAGCGGTGCTTCAAAGTCAAAGTCATCTGCACTTCCATATTTGACCTGGCTATATGCACGGTTGATATAAAAAGAAAGTACGGAGGTAATAACCATTAATACACGAATCGTAAAGATCCAGGCCAAAAGTGTTGTTTGCAGCGCAGGGGCAACGGCTAGAACAATAAAGGTTACCATCGCAACACCTGTAACGCCATATGTTTCAAAACCGTCCGCAGTCGGACCTACGCTGTCGCCGGCATTGTCACCGGTACAGTCAGCAATAACACCAGGGTTGCGGGGATCGTCCTCTTTGATACCGAAAACGATCTTCATCAGGTCAGCACCGATATCAGCGATCTTGGTGAATATACCACCAGCGATACGCAGAGCACTGGCACCCAAAGATTCACCAATGGCAAAACCGATAAAGCTGGCACCAGCCAGTTCGCGCGGAACGTAAAGCAGAATGATAAGCATCATAATTAACTCAACACATACCAGTAAAACACCAATGCTCATTCCTGCATCCAAGGCAATGTTCAAAAGCTTAAGCGGTTTTCTTTCCAGGGAAGTAAAAGCAACCCGGCTGTTGGCCAGCGTATTCATGCGGATACCGTACCAGGCTACACTGTAGGAACCGAGGATACCAATAATGGTCCACATCAGGATGAATAAAACATTCCCAATCTCCATTTGGTTAAGAAATCCGAAATAAAAGGCTATACATACACCGATGAAAACAAATAATATCGCCAGGAATTTGCCCTGTTGGATCAGATACGTTTTACAGGTTTCATAAATGGTTTGAGCAACATCAAGCATTACCTGATGGGCTTGTAGTTTTTTAACCTTTTGGAATTGATAGAAACCAAAAATCATACCCAAAACACAAACCGCTATTCCGGCAACCAGAATGCTGTTCTGGGACGCGCTTAATTCAGGAATAATCAGGTCAGCTTCGCTGGCCAAAGCCATTGCTGGGGTTAATAGCAAGATAACCAAACTGCTTAAAATAGTCATCCAGGTTTTCTTCACTGTTTCCAATTTCATGTCTTTGATCACTTCTCTCCTTAGTAGTATTACATTAGTTTTACTGCGAAACGTACTACAGCATAAATTTCCAGGTCCGATACTGCAGATAGCAATCGTCCGGAATCATGGGATCAGAGGTATTGCCAAACAAGTCATTTCTCCTGGCTCAATCCACCTGCCGTTATATAACGGCCAAAGCCAGGGTCAAGACAAAAAACAGGGCAGACAGGTAGGCAGTTATTTTTGCAAACAACTCATCCACGCCTTTCTTTTTGCCGAATATAGCCTCTCCGCCACCCGCAATACTTCCTGACAAACCCGCGCTTTTGCCAGATTGTAACAGAACTGTGGCAATCAAACCAAGTGCGCATAAAGTCTGAAGTATTAGGACAATGATTTTCAGCACTATTCAACCTCCTTTCTTTATCCTTCCCGAATGCTGCAGTACATTTTACCACAAACACAGAATTTATTACAAGGTTCATCAACTAGTTGTTCAGGTTATAAAATACTTTACGCCCGTTAAATCTTGCAAACTCATCCAATTCCTCTTCAATCCGCAAGAGTTGATTGTATTTGGCCGCCCGGTCAGTCCGTGCCGGAGCACCGGTTTTAATCTGTCCTGCATTGACGGCAACCGCGACATCAGCCATGGTAGAATCTTCCGTTTCTCCCGAGCGGTGGGATATGACCGTCGTATAGCCTCTGCGTCTCGCCATTTCAATCGTATCCAGGGTTTCGGTCAGTGTCCCGATCTGGTTCAATTTGATCAGAATACTGTTACAGACTCCTTTTTCGAATCCCATGGCTAGCCTTTTGGTATTGGTCACAAAAAGGTCGTCACCAATCAGCTGGATTTTTCTTCCCAACCTGTCTGTCATGATTTTCCATCCATCCCAATCATCTTCCGCCAGTCCGTCTTCAATGGAAATGATCGGATATCGATTGACCAGTCCCTCATAAAAATCCACCATTTCTTCAGAACTCAGGCTTTTTTGATTGAGGGTATAGCGACCGTCATTAAAGAATTCACTGGCAGCCGGGTCAAGCGCGATAAAAACATCCTGTCCGGCGACATAACCAGCCTGATTGATTGCCTCTAGAATGACTTCGATGGCAGCCTCATTGGAAGCTAAATTGGGAGCAAAACCTCCTTCATCACCAACTGATGTGGCCAGTCCTTTGCTGCCCAATACCTTTTTTAAGCTATGATAGATTTCAACTCCCATGCGCAAAGCTTCAGCAAAAGTAGGAGCACCACAGGGAACGACCATAAATTCCTGAATATCTACATTATTATCCGCATGTTTTCCGCCATTCAGAATGTTCATCATCGGTACCGGGATCTCCCTGGCATTGGTACCGCCGATATACTGGTACAAGGGCAGGCCCAGGTATTCAGCCGCGGCCCGGGCTGCCGCCAGAGATACACCCAGCATGGCATTGGCGCCCAGTTTACTCTTATTGGGTGTACCATCCAGCTCAATCATCAAAGTATCGATGTCAATTTGGTGGGTTACGTCCATCCCAATCAACTCCGGAGCGATAATTTCATTCACGTTTTCCACTGCTTTTAATACCCCTTTGCCGCCATAGCGTTTGGGGTCTCCATCCCTTAATTCCACTGCTTCATGGGCACCTGTTGAAGCACCTGATGGAACGATAGCTCTGCCCATGGTCCCGTCTTCGAGAATAACTTCTACTTCGACCGTTGGATTGGCACGGGAATCCAGCACCTCACGTGCATAAACATCAACGATAATACTCATTTTTATCTCCCTTCCATATATTTGTCTGGACTCACTTGGTTTATTCCATACTCAGCAAGGTATTACCGGTCATTTCATCCGGGGCGGGCAAGCCCAGCAAACCCAGCATGGTTGGAGCTACATCACGCAGAGAACCTTCTCGCAGTGTTTTTCCCTGATGCCGGTCATCAACCAGTATAAATGGTACCTTGTTGGTGGTATGCGCCGTAAAGGGACAGCCATTAACAGCATCCGTCATCATTTCACAATTGCCATGATCAGCGGTAATGATGACCTGGCCGTTTTTCTCCTGGACCCTGCTGATCACCTGAATCAGACAATCGTCAATTGTTTTCACTGCTTTCACCGCTGCTTCGAGAACACCAGTATGGCCTACCATATCAGGATTGGCATAATTCATGATGACCACATCATAAAAATCGCGGTCTATTTCCTGCAAGACCCTTTGGGTCACCTCAAAAGCACTCATTTCCGGCTGTAAATTGTAAGTAGCAACTTGCGGAGAGGGAATCAGAACCCTGTCTTCACCAGGATTGGCACGTTCCACTCCACCGTTGAAAAAGAACGTGACATGTGCATATTTCTCAGTCTCCGCAATACGCAGCTGTTTCAAGCCGGCAGCGGAAAGCACTTCGCCCAGTGTATTGTCAAGGTTTTGCGGCGGAAAAGCCACCGGCGCAGCCAGGCCGGCATCATACTGGGTCATACAAACATAATGTATGGCAGGCACGATTTTGCGTTCAAATCTGTCCATGGTTTTATCCAGTAAACTGTGGCTTATCTGGCGAGCCCGGTCGGCTCTAAAATTAAAGAAGATGACGCTGTCACCATCGCTTATTCTGCCGATTGGCTGACCCTGTTCATCAACAATAACCACCGGTTCCATGAATTCATCACTGACACGAGCCTCATAGCTGCGTTCGATGGCAGCTTGGGCTTTGGCCGCCTGTAGGCCTTCCCCCAGTACAATTGATTGATATGCTTTTTCAATCCTCTCCCAGCGGTTGTCGCGGTCCATCCCATAAAAACGTCCGCCAACACTGGCAATCCTGCCGAGCCCCAACTGCCGCATGAAATTCTCCAGCAGGCTGATATACTCCATTGCACTTTGCGGAGCTACATCCCGGCCATCCAAGAAAGCATGGACAAAAACCGAATCAATCCCCTGGTCTTTACACAATTCCAAAAGGGCAAACAAGTGCGTCAAATCACTGTGAACGCCGCCATCGGAAACCAGCCCCAGCAAATGCACCGCTCCGTTGTGGCAGCGGGCATCATCCATGGCCTTTAAAAAAACCGGATTGGTGAAAAATGACCGGTCTTCGATTGCCTGGGTAATCCGGGTAATTTCCTGAAATACGATACGACCGGCCCCTATATTAAGATGGCCAACTTCGGAATTGCCCATCTGCCCTCGCGGCAGTCCCACCGCATTGCCGAAGCATTCCAACAAGGTATGGGGATAAGCGTCCCACAAATTGTAAAAGTTTTGGGGATGAGCCATACTGATGGCATTGTCCTGCTGATCTTCCCTATGGCCCCATCCATCCAGAATCATTAACACCATCGGAGCTTTAGACATTTTTCACAGCCCTCGCGATTTCTGCAAACTCGCCGGGATCAAGGCTGGCACTGCCAACCAATGCCCCGTCAATATCCTTTTTTACGATAAATTCCCTCATGTTGGCAGCTTTTACACTACCTCCATAAAGGATGGGGGTAATGTCTGCCAATTCTTGGTTAAACTGCCGGAAAAGCTGTCCCCGGATGAAAGCGATCATATCCTGGGCATCTTCCGAGCCGGCATTCACGCCGGTACCAATCGCCCAAACCGGTTCGTAAGCGACAATCAAATTGCGGGTGGCTAGATCCACTTCGAACAAAGCATGGTCAAGCTGTTCTTGTACCACCTGAAAGGCCTGATCATTCTGCCGCTCCTCCAATGTTTCGCCAACACACAGAATCGGTATCAGGGAGCCGGCCAACGCAGCCTTGATCTTCAGGTTAATGTGGTCATCTGTTTCCCCCAGCAGGTGACGACGCTCGGAATGACCAACGATTACATGACTGCAACCGCAATCTGTCAGCATGGGGGCTGATATTTCGCCCGTAAAGGCTCCGTGTTTTTCCCAATACATATCCTGCGCCCCAGTCATAACCGTGCTGCCCTGCAAGGCGGTTTGCAATGTATGGAGAATGGTAAAAGGCGGACAAATGATCACTTCGGTGTCCGCTGCTTTGATCTCATGCCATAACGGCAGAAAAGCATTGACATAATCTTGTGCTTCACTTCTGTTTTTATGCATTTTCCAATTGGCAGCGATAATTTTCTTTCTCAATACCCCATCTCCTTTGTTCACCCTTCACAAGATTGTACGCCTGGCAGGGTTTTTCCCTCCAAAAATTCGAGGGTTGCCCCTCCCCCTGTAGAAATATGGGTAAACTCCTGGTCAAGCCCCAACTTGTGCACGGCGGCCGCTGAATCACCCCCACCAATAACTGTTACTGCCTGGGAGACAGCCATCGCTCTGGCAATCGCATCCGTTCCTGCAGTAAATTGGGCATACTCATAAGCACCCACCGGTCCATTCCAGATAATAGTGTGCGCACGACCAATTTCCCGGGAAAAAACTGCGGTCGTTTGCGGACCGATATCCAGGATCATCATGTTTTCCGGTATGGCATTGATTTCACATACTGTGGCAACGGTATCTTCCGACAATGTCTCCGCTGCTATCGCATCCATCGGCAAGATGATTTTTTTATTCTGCTTTTCTGCTTTGTCCAGCAGGTTTCTGGCCTGTTCCAACAGCTTGTCTTCACACAAGGATTTGCCAATATTTACACCTTGTGCTTTGAGGAATGTGTTGGCCATCCCCCCCCCCATCAAGAGGATGTCCATCTTGTCCAGGAGATTGCTGATAAGTCCTAATTTATCTTTTATCTTGGCTCCACCGAGAACTGCCACCCTTGGACTTTCCGGATGCTCCATGACCTGCCGCAGCATTTTCACTTCATTTTCAAGCAAAAATCCGGCATAGGAAGGTAAAAATGCTGCCACCCCTGCCGTGGAAGAATGCGCCCGGTGTGCAGTTCCAAATGCATCGTTGACAAAGATGTCACCCAGCATAGCCAGCTGCTTTGAGAAATCAGCGTCATTCTCTTCTTCTCCGGGATGAAAGCGCACATTTTCCAACAAGATGATTTCTCCGCTTTTTAACTCCACAATGGCTGCCTGCACCTGCGCTCCAATACAATCATCAGCCATCCTGACTTCCTGCTTGAGCAGCTCAGACAGATGATGTGCCACAGTTTTAAGACTATACTTTTCATTTCTTTGTCCGTCCGGTCTGCCCAAATGGCTCATTAAAACCAATCGTGCTCCCTGCCCAACGATGTATTGGATGGTCGGAATCGCTGCGGTTATGCGGGCATCATCGGTAATATCCCCTGCTTTGTCCATGGGCACATTAAAGTCAACCCTCATCAACACCCGCCGGCCTCTTAAATCAATATCCCTGATGCTTCTCAAAATTAGATACACCCCCGCGACAATTGAATATTTATGGTTTGGCAGATTATTTCCGACCTGCGATATAGGCAACCAGGTCAATTACCCGGAGGGAATAAGCCCATTCATTGTCATACCAGGCAACCACCTTGACCAGATTGTCTCCCATGGCCATGGTCAGCGGTCCGTCTACGACTGCCGAACAAGTTTCTCCATTATAGTCTCTTGATACGAGCGGTTCTTCTGTATATCTCAGAATGCCCTGCAAATAAGTTTCTTCCGCCTGACGGAAAGCCTGGTTGACTTGCGCAACAGAAGCCGCCTTTTCCAGCTCTACGGTTAGGTCCACCAGAGAAACATTGGGCGTGGGAACTCTGATGGCCAGTCCGTCCAATTTGCCTTTTAATTCGGGGATAACTTCACCCAGGGCACTGGCGGCACCAGTTGTAGTGGGAATCATCGACAAGGCAGCAGCCCGGGCGCGGCGCATATCATCATGTTCCAGGTCAAGCACCCGCTGATCGTTGGTGTAGGAATGGATGGTTGTCATCATCCCGCGGACGATACCAAACTCTTTCACCAGCACCTTGGCAACCGGTGCCAGACAGTTGGTCGTACAGGATGCATTGGATAAAATATGATGGTTAAGGGGATCATAAATATCATTGTTAACACCCATCACTGTCGTCAAATCAACATTTTTTCCCGGTGCACTAATAATGACCTTGGCGGCTCCCGCTTGCAAATGCAGGGAAGCTTTTTCTTTGCTGCGAAATTTTCCGGTCGCCTCGACCACCACCTCAACTCCCATGTCCTTCCAAGGCAGTTTCAAGGGATCGCGTTCAGACAGATAGGCAAACTTTTCGTTTCCGGCAACAATCGTGTTTTCTTCCAGCTTAACCTCCTGCGGAAACTTTCCGTGTATGGAATCATACTTGAAAAGCAAGGCCCCGCCTTCAGGATCGCCCAAGTCGTTTACCGCCACCAGTTCAATATCTTCTCTTTGCACGGCGGCCCGGGCAACCAACCTTCCGATGCGTCCAAAACCATTAATAGCGATTTTGACAGACATGCTCACTCATCCCTTCCGTATATTATTTTCTGTGCTGCACCCTCATCCGTAATAAGGATGTGGTCGAATCCTGATTTTAATACTGCTGCGATAGCAGATGCCTTGTTGCTGCCCCCGGCTACCGCAATAATCGTTTCAATGTGTTGAATATCCTCAAGCTCCAGCCCAATTCCCGGGATTTCAAATATTATTTTGCCCATTTGGCTGAAATAATACCTTAAGGCTTCACCCTGCGCTTTGTTTTCTTGCAGAAACTCTATTTCTTTAGCAGACAATCCCCGGCGCTCAGCCATTTCATCAGCCGGTCCGATCCCATGCAACAAAATGCGGACTGATTTTATCGTGTCCAGCACTTCTTTTACATGGATATCTTTTTTTAACGCTTCCGCGGTACTCTTTTCCAGATTGTCGGGAATGTGCAGCAACCGATACTGCGCTCCAATTCTTTGGGCAATTTTGGCAGCAATATTGCCTGCCTGGGTCTCCACGTTTTCGCCCAAACCGCCCCGGGCAGGAACCAAGCAAATCGTTTCCGCCTGTTCCACCCCGGCGCGCATTGCGCGAGCCATCCCCGCCAGGGTGGTCCCACCGGTCACGGCAACAACACAACCCGGGTAAAGGGAAGAATGCAAATATTCTGCCGCAGCTCGGCCCAAATCATCCATGGCATAGGGATCCTGATTGGAATCTCCCGGTACGATGATCACTTCCCGCAGGCCAAAACGCCTTTTTATTTTTTCAGCCAGGCTCTTGATATGAAACAATCCTGGCACCATCGATTCAATATCGCGCAACATTTCATAACCAAAATCAGTCAAATAAATGCCCGCCCCGGTACTTTTTATCGCCCCTTTGCTTTTCAGCAAATCCAACTCCGACCTCACCGTCCGTTCCGTCAAACCCATAGTTCTGGTAAGCTGGCGTCTGCCGATGGGTTGGTTGTACAATACATGCCTGAGAAGCTGATACCGTGTAACCATGATTTCCACGGCTTCAGGAGCGAAGCGTTCCATAATTGCAAAAAATTTATCCATTGC
>DAOTHZ010000040.1:0-18894 GCA_035447945.1 Syntrophomonas sp. | reverse complement strand
GATCCGTAACCTGCAGCGCACCGATATCCTGGAAGCAGAGGAGCCGTTTAAAGCTGGCCAAAAGGGCTCGTCAGCCATGCCTCATAAACGCAATCCCATGATGAGCGAACGAGTAGCCGGCCTTTCCCGGGTCATCCGCGGAAATGCCACCGCTGCTCTGGAAAATGTCGCTCTCTGGCATGAACGGGACCTGACCCATTCCTCGGTTGAGCGGGTCATCATTCCGGACAGCTGTATTCTGCTCGACTATATGCTGGAGAAATTTACGAGCATTGTGGAAGGCCTGGTGGTATACGAGGACAATATGGCGCGCAACATTGAAACGACACTCGGATTGGTATTTTCACAGCAAATGCTGCTGGCCCTGGTGGGCAAGGGTTTGTCCCGGGAACAATCATACAGTCTGGTGCAGGGCAATGCCATGCGTTGCTGGCAGGAGAAAATTCCTTTCAAAGAACTGCTGCTGGCGGATGAAACCATCATGAGCCTGCTGACGGCCGACGAAATGGATAAGATATTTGACTACGGGATTTACACTGCCAACGTGGATTATATTTTTCAACGCAGCGGGCTCTGCTAAGCTCAGTGTGTTATATTGCCGGGGATTGATTTTAGGAGGATGATGGCATGCAGGTCCGAGAATTCCTTTATGAAGGCAAAGCCAAGCAAATTTATGCAACCGACGATGAAAAAGTTGTTCTGATTAAATACAAAGATGATGCGACTGCCTTTGACGGGCAGAAAAAAGGCACAATTTTAAACAAAGGAATCGTCAACAACCGGGTTTCCAATCTGCTGTTCAAATTATTGGAGAAGCATGAAATTGAAACCCATCTGCTGGAGCAGCTGGATGATCGGCAAACACTGGTGAAAAAGGTGCAAATCATCCCCGTGGAAGTTGTCGTCAGGAATGTCATTGCCGGCAGCCTGAGCCAACGGGTAGGCCTGGAGGAAGGTGTGGAACTGGGCGAGCCCATCATAGAGCTTTATTATAAAAATGATGAATTGCATGACCCCATGATCAATCAATACCATGCCCGGGTAATGGGCTGGGCAACAGCGGAGCAGTTGCAGGAGATCGACCGGCAGGCGCAGCAAATAAACCAGGTACTGAAAGCTTTCTACGATAGCATCGGCATTATCCTGGTGGACTTTAAACTGGAGTTCGGTCTCTATGAAGAGCGGATCATCCTGGGCGATGAGATTTCCCCCGATACCTGCCGCCTCTGGGACAAAGTCAGTCGGGAAAAACTGGACAAGGATCGTTTCCGCCGCGATATGGGCAAGGAGGCGGAAGCCTATCAGGAAGTGGTGCGCCGTATTGAAGCGGTATTGGCCTAGAACACACATTTTAATTATACCGTTAGGACGGCAACGGAGCTGTTCCGTGAGTTTTGGACGGAGGCTATCGTATGTTATATGAACTTGAAGATTGGGCAAGTGAGGGTAAATGGCAGGACGAATGCGGTGTGTTCGGGATTTTCATGAATAATCCTGTCCATCAAACCGATGCTGCCCGTACGACTTTTTACGGATTGTATGCCCTGCAGCATCGTGGGCAGGAAAGTGCCGGCATCGCTGTTGCCAACGGTCAAGATATTCAATTGCACAAGGGCATGGGACTGGTTTCTGATGTGGTTAAAGCCCGTCATATTGAAGAATTGGAAGGAAATATCGCCGTTGGTCACGTGCGCTATTCAACTACCGGAGGCAGTGCCATGGTCAATGCCCAGCCGCTGGTTTTTCATTATTTAAACGGCACGGTGGCTCTGGCACACAACGGCAACCTGACCAATGCCGCGGAACTGCGCCAAAGGCTGGCCACCTATGGTTCGGTTTTCCAAACCACCACTGACACGGAAGTGATTGCCAATTTGCTGGCGCGCTATTCCCAGGACAAACTGGCAGATGCCTTGGCCAAATGCATGATTGATATCAAAGGAGCGTTTGCCCTGGTGATTATGACCGAGGACCGGCTGGTGGGTGTACGCGATCCCTTGGGAATCAGACCTTTATGTTTAGGCAGCTTGAATGGTGACTACGTGCTGTCTTCAGAATCGGCTGCCTTGGATACGGTAGGAGCAGAGTTTATCCGGGATGTGCAGGCCGGCGAGATCGTGGTGATTGAAAAGGATGGAATGCACTCCGCGCAGTTGGGCAATGCTAATCGCCTGGCCCACTGTATTTTCGAATATATCTATTTTGCCCGTCCCGACAGTGTTCTGGATGGGATTAATGTCAACCGGGCGCGGCGGGAATTAGGCAAGCAATTGGCCTGGGAGGTTAAAATCGACGCTGATATTGTGATTGCCGTACCCGACTCAGGTACCGCTTCTGCCTTGGGCTTTGCCGAACAATCCGGTCTGGCCTTTGAAGAAGGCCTGATGAAGAATCGCTATGTGGGACGTACTTTTATTCAGCCCACCCAGCAAATGCGTGAACTGGGCGTGCGTTTAAAGCTCAACGCCGTACCGGATGTAGTTGGCGGCAAAAGGGTAATCATGGTGGATGACTCCATTGTGCGGGGAACGACCAGTAAAAAGATCGTGCAAATGCTGCGAACAGCCGGGGCATCAGAAGTGCATATGGTGGTGGCCTCACCGCCTACTAAATTTCCGTGTTATTACGGCATCGATACTTCCCGCAGGGAGGAACTGATTGCCAATACCATGGACAATGAGCAAATCCGGGCGTTTATTGGAGCTGACAGTCTGCATTATATCAGCCGGGCAGGTTTGTTCAAAGCTTTGCAAAATGAGAATGACAGCTATTGTATGGCCTGTTTCAGCGGAGAATATCCGGCGGGCAAAGCATTGCCGGAAGTATAGAAAAAGTATATTTGGAGGGAAACATGGATAAAGAAGGTTTGAGCTACAAAAAAGCGGGAGTGGACATTGACGCTGCCAATGATTCGGTGGAACGAATTAAAAAGTGGGTGGGTCGGACCCGACGTCCCGAGGTGCTGGCCGATATCGGTTCTTTTGGGGGATTCTTTGCCCTAAACCAGCAAAAATATTTGGAACCTGTTCTGGTTTCGGGCACCGACGGTGTAGGTACGAAACTGCGCATTGCCCAGATGATGGACGTCCATCATACGGTGGGCATCGATCTGGTGGCCATGTGCGTCAATGACATCCTGGTGCACGGAGCCGAGCCGCTCTTTTTCCTGGATTACATTGCCATCGGCAAACTACAGCCCCAACTGGTGGAAGCGCTGGTCCAGGGCGTCAGTGAAGGCTGTGTCCAGGCAGGCTGTGCGCTGATCGGCGGCGAGACGGCAGAGATGCCGGGATTTTATAAAGAAGATGAGTATGATCTGGCCGGTTTTACCGTGGGGGTCGTGGACAAACCCAAACTAATCAACGGTGAGGCCATGAAAGACAGCGATGTGTTGATCGGTCTGCCTTCTTCCGGGATTCACTCCAATGGTTATTCTCTGGTGCGCAAGGTTTTGCTGGAAAGCGCCGGATTGAAACTCGATGATTACTTTGATGAACTGGGCAAGACGTTGGGCGAAGAACTAATCACTCCCACCCGTATTTATGTACCGTCGGTTCTGGCTTTGCTGCAGGAAGTGGAAGTAAAAGGCATGGCTCATATTACCGGTGGCGGGATTGCTGAAAACTTAATGAGAAGCATACCGGCTGGTCTGGGCGCGGAGATCAAGGCGGAGGCTATTGCCATACCGCCGATTTTCCAGATGATCGCCCGCATGGGCGAGGTGGCACCGGCGGAAATGTTTCGGACTTTTAATATGGGCATAGGCTTCATTCTGGCAGTTGACCCACAACAGTGTGATAACGCGTTAAAGTGCTTGCGTGCCCAGGAGGAACAGCCTATAATAATTGGTGAGATCACCGCCCGACAATCAAAGGTCGTGATTGCCTAATGAAAAGGATAATGGAACCGGGCTGTCTGCGTCTGGCCATACTGGCTTCAGGCCGAGGCAGCAATTTTTTAGCGATTTTGGAGGCAATCAAAGAGGGCCAACTGAATGCCTGCATTGAGGTATTGATCAGCGATAAGGAAGACGCGTTGGCCCTGCAAAAGGCGCAAGAAGCAGAAATCCCCCATGTTTTTATCGATCCCCGCCTTTTCTCTGATCGGGCCGGCTATGAAAGCGACATCGTCAAAGAGTTGCAAGCCAGGGAAATCGATCTGGTCGTGCTGGCCGGGTATATGCGGCTGGTAGGCAAGGTGCTGCTGCACGCCTATCCCCACCGGATTTTAAATATTCATCCCGCTTTACTGCCTGCTTTTACCGGGCTGCATGCCCAGCGCCAGGCAGTTGCATACGGGGTCAAATTGAGCGGTTGTACGGTCCATTTGGTGGATGACGGCATGGACACCGGTCCGATCATTGCTCAGGCGGTGGTACCGGTTTTGCCTGACGATAGCGAAGATGATCTGGCCGAACGCATCCTGGTGGAGGAGCACAAGCTTTATGCCCGGGTCCTGCAGTGGTTTGCCGAAGGCCGGGTGTATATAGAAGGAAGAAAAGTATTGGTAAATCATAATTGACAGTATTTATGCAAGGGTAAGGAGGAACAAACATGAAAAGAGCTTTGATCAGTGTTTCCAACAAAGACGGTGTGGTTGAATTTGCCCAAGGGCTGGAGAAATTGGGCTATGAAATCATCTCGACCGGAGGAACCTACAAAACCTTGGCCGATGCCGGGGTTAAGGTGATGAAAGTCGCTGATATAACCGGTTTCCCGGAAATTCTCGATGGCCGGGTGAAAACTCTGCATCCCAAGATTCATGGCGGAATTCTGGCCCGCCGTATTCCCGACCATTTGCAGCAGTTGGATGCCAACCAGATTGATCCCATCGATATTGTCGCCGTCAACCTTTATCCTTTCCGCGAAACCGTCAGCAAACCGGGGGTCACGGTGGAAGAAGCCATTGAAAATATCGACATCGGCGGTCCCAGCATGGTGCGCTCCGCGGCCAAAAACCATGCAGATGTGATCATTGTCGTCAAACCGGAGTTTTATGGCCCGGTTTTGGAAGAATTGCAGCAGAGTGGTCAGGTTAGCCGGGAAATGAGGCTGAAGCTGGCCCTGGAGGCTTTCACCCATACGGCCGCCTACGATGCCATGATCTCAGCTTATTTGGCCAAATTGACCGGGAATACCTTCCTTGACAACATGACGGTCGCCGGAGAAAAGATGTACGAACTCCGCTATGGGGAAAACCCTCATCAGAAGGCCTGCTTCTACCGTACCATGACACCCGGAGCCAGTCTGGGGGATGCCAAGGTGTTAAACGGCAAGGAATTGTCCTACAACAATATTATCGATGTGCAGGCAGCCTGGGCTCTGGTCAAGGAATTTGAACAGAATGCCTGTGTGATTATTAAACACACCAATCCATGCGGCACAGCTATTGCCGATACGCTGGAAGAGGCCTATGAAAAGGCATTTAATGCCGACCCGGTTTCTGCTTACGGTGGGATTATCGCCTTCAACCGCCAGGTGGATGCTGCCACCGCCCGCAAAGCTGCGCAGACATTTATGGAATGCATTATTGCCCCCGGTTATGATGATGATGCCCTGGCCATCTTCCAGGCCAAAAAGAACCTGCGGGTGCTGGAGATGGAAATCAGTTCGGCACCGGAACTGCAGATCAAATCGGTGGAAGGTGGATTTGTGGTCCAGGAGAGCGATCAGGGAAGCGTGACAGCTGCAGATCTGCAGGTGGTAACCGAAAAAGCCCCTACAGCAGCGGAAATTACCGATTTGCTGTTTGCCTGGAAAATCGTCAAACACGTCAAGTCCAATGCGATTGTTACTGCCAAAGACGGAGTGAGTATCGGTGTGGGTGCCGGACAGATGAACCGGGTTGGCTCGGCCGGAATTGCGCTGACCGATACGGAGAAAAACAAGGGAGCGGTGCTGGCCTCGGATGCCTACTTCCCCTTCAGCGACACCGTCGAACTGGCTGCATCCAAAGGCATTACCGCCATCATTCAGCCGGGCGGATCAATTCGTGATCAGGAAAGCATTGATGTCTGCAATCAGTATTGCATTGCCATGGTGTTTACCGGCATGCGTCACTTCAAACACTAAAAACATCAGCCTGAAGGGAGATCGAAATGGGGAAAAAACTACTTGTGGTTGGATCCGGTGGGCGTGAGCACGCCTTGGTATGGAAACTGGCGCAGAGCCCTGGCGTGGAAAAAATTTATGCCGCGCCCGGCAATCCCGGCATCAGCAAACTGGCTGAATGCGTGGAGATGGCCGTTGATGATATTGACGCCTTATGCCAATTTGCGCTCGAAAAGGAAATCGATCTTACCGTGGTGGGTCCCGAGGCGCCCTTGACACTGGGAATTGCTGATCGCTTCAGCGCGGAAGGCTTGTTGATTTTTGGCCCCAGTGCGGCCGCGGCACGTTTGGAAGGCAGCAAGGTTTTTTCCAAAAACCTTTTTAAAAAATACAAAATCCCTACCGCCCGTTTTGAAGTCTTTGATGATGCGGAACAGGCTCGTGACTATGCCCGCATTCTGTTCGATCAGGGACAGAAAGCAGTCGTCAAAGCAGATGGGCTGGCAGCTGGTAAAGGGGTTGTGGTGGCGGAGTGTTTTGCGGAAGCCAGCGCAGCCATTGACAGTATTATGAACGATAAAACCTTCGGCGCAGCCGGCGACAAGATCTTGGTGGAAGAGTGCCTGCAAGGGGAGGAATTAAGTTTCTTCGCCATCAGTGACGGGAAAGATTATCTGGCCTTGCTTTCTGCTCAGGATCACAAGCGCATCTATGATCATGATGAAGGCCCCAATACGGGAGGCATGGGAGCTTATACCAATCCTCCCCTGTATACGGGAGAACTGAAACACCAGATCATTACGGAAGTGATTGAGCCGACCATTCGCGCCATGCAAGCCGAAGGATGTCCCTATCAAGGGGTTCTTTATGCCGGGTTGATGATTACGGCAGACGGGCCTAAAGTATTGGAATATAATGCCCGTTTCGGTGACCCCGAAGCCCAAGTGCTGATGCCCATGATCAAGAGTGATCTGCTGCCGGTTTTAGAAGCTGCAGCCCAAGGCCAACTGCCGGGACGAACCGTGGAGTTCGAGGCCGGTGCATGCGTGGGTGTAGTCTTGGCGGCCGGCGGCTATCCAGGTGCTTATCAGAAGGGTGACGCCATTACCGGGTTGGATCAGCTGCAGGAAGATATATTGGTATTCCAGGCTGGAACGGCGCTGAAAAACGATCAACTGGTAACCGCCGGTGGACGAGTCATGGCTGTAGTAGCTTGTGCTGATTCAATCCCCGCGGCCATTGCCAAAGTATATAGCGAAGTGAAAAAAATCCACTTTAAAGATATGCACTATCGTCATGATATTGCCCGGAAAGCTTTGCGTCAAGCGTAGTAATGCAAAAAAATGTTGCGGCTTTATCAAAAAAATGCTTTAATACTGTATCAAGGTAAAGGAGTTTGACGATGACGGTCAATAAAGCCCCTTATGTTAGAATGTTTATTTTCCTGGTTGTGGTCGTCATGTTGTTTTTCGCTTCGACCCGGGAGTTTTTAAAAATAACTTTTTTTCTGGGCATTCCTTTTTTGTTGTTCTATGTGCTGATGAGCCGGCAGATACGCTATTCCCTGTGGTGGTTCACCTGTGGAATCCTGGTGCTCGGAGTCATCGGATTATACGGATATATGCTGGTTCAACTGCCGCAAAGAGTGGAAGTGCGAGAAATTATCCGTGAAGGCGGTACACTGGTTGCTGAAGGCAAGTATGACCAGGCTATCGAGGCATATCAACGCCTGGAAGAATTGGGACAGACCGAAAAAATGGAAGAAAAGATTAATCTTGCCCGTCAGGAGCAGCAAGCTGCCTGGCAGTTGGAAGAGGCCCGGCAAAAACTGGTGCAGGGAGACCAGGAAGCTGCCCGGCAGATCATCGCCAATATTGAACCAGGAACCCGGGCGGCGGTGGAAGCACGCGATTTGCGCAAGCGGCTGGAATTATAGGCACCGGCGATGTGTTAAGCATGAGGTGAGGATGAGGAGGTACGATGCTTGGTAACCTTGGAGATGGTGAAGGCGAATCAAAAAGTGAAGGATTTTATGGATATGGGCAATACTTTTCTGGGCAATATCGGCGCCATTGAGCATGATTTGCATCATGCCCAATTGACCTCCCAACTAGCCCGGGATATATTGCAAGCCTTGGGTTATCCAGATAGAATCGCTGAATTGGCAGCTATTGCCGGCTACCTGCACGACATAGGCAATCTGGTTAACCGCTACGGGCACGGTATGTCAGGTGCCTTGATTGCCTTTCAGGTACTCAATGAAATGGGCATGGAGACAGAAGAAATCGCGATTATTATGGGCGCTATCGGCAACCATGAAGAACATGCCAAAGGCTGTGCCGTCAATCATGTGGCGGCTGCCCTAACCTTGGCCGACAAATCCGATGTCAACCGTTCCCGGGTGCGCAAGCAGGATTTTGCCACCTTTACCGCGCGTGACCGGGTCAATTATGCGGTGACCGATTCCCGCGTCATCGTGCAGAAGGAAGAACAGATCATCACCATGCAACTGCAGATTGATACCAGTGTTTGTTCGGTAATGGAGTTCTTCGAAATCTTCCTGACCAAAATGATGATGTGCCAGCATTCCGCAGAATACCTGGGATGCGAATTCAAACTGGTGATAAACGATACCCGTCTGCTGTAAAGCTTTTTTACGCAGAACAAATAATAGCGATAAATAATGAGGTGATCTGGTGAATTTCGAGGCCCGTTGGATGGACGAGAATGCAAAACTGCTGGTTCAAGCGTTGTTGTGTCTGGAAAATGAGGAGGAAGCCTGCCGCTTTCTCGATGATCTATGCACCATTGCAGAGATCAAGGCGATGGCCCAGCGCATGCATGTGGCCCGGCTGCTTGACAACGACACGACTTATTCGGTGATTGCCCGGGAGAGCGGGGCCAGTACCGCTACCATCAGCCGCGTCAAGCGCTGTCTGAATTACGGTGCCCGGGGATATCGCCTGGTGCTGGATAAATTGAACAAGGAGTTAAACCATGGATAATCGACAAATACCTAAAGGATTGCGTGATCTGCTGCCGCAAGAGGTAAAAAACCGGCGCAAGCTGGAGCAAAAGGCCATGCAGATCTTTACTTCTTATGGCTACAAGGAGGTCATGACCCCCACCTTTGAATTTCTCGAAGTGGTTGAGACTGGAGCCGGCAAGCACCGGGAAAGATTGTTTCTTTTTATGGACCGGGAAGGGGGAATTCTCTCCCTGCGTCCTGAAATGACCGTTTCCATTGCCCGGTTGGCGGCCATGCATCTGCGCGACAGCATCTATCCGCAGCGCTTGTTTTATTCCGCCAATGTATTTCGCCATGTGCAGCCGCATCTGGCACAATACCGGGAATTCTGGCAGACTGGCATCGAACTGCTGGGTGCATCAGGACCCTGGGCCGATGCCGAAGCCATCAGTCTGGCGGTCAAGCTGTTGCAGGAATTGGGCTTGAACGATTTTAAAATCAGCATCAACCAGATTGGCATTTTTAACGGTCTGTTGACCGCTGCCGCCATTGACAGCGAAGACAAGGACGAGATCCGTCGTCTGGTGGAGAAGAAGGACCTGGTTGAACTGGAACGTCGACTGGAAAACCTGGTCATGCCGGATGCCTGGAAGGAAAGCATTGCCCGCTTGCCGGTCCTGCATGGCGGGCTGGAGGTATTACAAAAGATTCCATATCTGGAACAGCATGCAGCCACCGCCCAGGCAGTTGAGGATTTGCTGCGGGTCTATGAAGCCCTGCAGGATTATGGCGTTACCCGGCATATTGTCATTGACATGGGCGTCCTGCGGGAACTGGAACTCGATTACTACACCGGCGTAATCTTTGAAGGTTATTCGCCCGAACTGGGTTATGGCTTGCTGGGCGGAGGACGCTATGATAATTTGCTGGGCCAATTCGGCTTTCCTTGTCCGGCAACCGGTTTTGCGCTGGGGATGGACCGTCTGGCCTTGGTTTTGGCCCGGCAGGAAGAGGAAACCAACCGGTATCTGCTGGGGGGACGCAACCTGCGCGCCCTGGTGGAAAAAGCACAGCAACTGCGCGGTGAAGGCAAGACGGTGGAAATGGATGTGGAAGGCAACAGCCTGGAGGCGTTGCAGGAAAAAGTGCGCGGCCGCGGCGACATCAGCCTGCTGTATCTGGATGAGCAATCATAGGGGGAGGCAACATGGATAATATTTTAACCATTGCCCTGTCCAAAGGGACATTATTAAAACCGACTATCGAGCTGCTGCAGCAGGCGGGATTGCCCTGTGAAGGCATTTCTGAAGACAGCCGCAGCATGATTTTTACTTTTTCCGGTGATCCGCAGATCAAGTATATTATATGCCGTCCCACCGATGTACCCGCTTATGTGGAACACGGTGCAGCTGATCTGGGTATTGTCGGCAAAGACGTCATTGTCGAGCAGGGCAAGGACCTTTTTGAAATGGCCGATCTGGGATTCGGCTACTGTCGCTTTGTGGTGGCGGTACCGGCTCATATGAAGCATTTGACCCTGCAGGAGCTGAACTATAAACGAGTGGCCACCAAATTTCCAGCTGTGGCGGAAAAATTCTTCCGCGACAATGGACTGCAGGTGGAGATCATCACCTTGCATGGCAATATCGAACTGGCTCCGCTGATGGGTTTGTCGGACATGATTGTAGATATTGTATCTTCCGGACGGACCCTGCGGGAAAACAATCTGGTGGAACTGGTCAGTATTATGGATTCGACCACCCGGCTGGTGGCCAACCGGGTCAGTTACCGCACCAAGTACCAGGAAGTCCAGCCTTTGATAGAAAAGATGCAGATGATCGTGAAAGGAGGAAAAAATCAATGAAAATCAGGCGCTTGCAGACAAAAGAAGAAATACTCGCCTACCTTGGGAGTCACCAGGAGGACATGCAGCAATACGAACAGCGTGTTCAGGAAATCGCCCAGGCGGTCAAGGCCAGAGGCGATGAAGCCATCTTTGAGTTCAACCGTCGCTTTGACGGGGCAGAGATAAGCCACGACAATTTCCTGGTCAGGGAAGAAGAGATCGATGAGGCTTACGAACTGGTCGATGATGATTATGTTTTTTCCCTGCGCAAGGCCATCGATAATATTGATTACTTTCACGGCAAACAACTGCGCAACTCCTGGATGGAACCGGATGAAAGAGGCAACGTGCTGGGACAGTTGTTTCGCCCGTTGGAGCGGGTAGGCATCTATGTCCCGGGAGGAACGGCGGCTTATCCTTCCTCGGTTTTAATGAATGCCATCCCTGCCCTGGTGGCCGGGGTGCAGGAAATTGCCATGGTCAGTCCGCCGGATGCCAACGGCAAAATGAATCCCTATACCTTGGTGGCGGCAGCAGAACTGGGTTTGACGGAAATTTATAAAATGGGCGGAGCGCAAGCTGTTTTTGCGCTAGCCTGGGGAACAGAAACGATCAAGAAGGTTGATTTGATCAGTGGTCCCGGCAACATATATGTTACGTTGGCCAAGAAAATGGTGTATGGCGATGTCAATATCGACATGCTGGCCGGCCCCAGTGAAATACTGATTGTTGCGGATCGCTTCGCAGAACCGGCCTATCTGGCTGCCGATATGATGTCCCAGGCAGAACATGATGTACTGGCCCGCAGTATTTTGGTGACGGACAGTGAACCCTTGCTGGACGCAGTGGAAAAGGAACTCAACCAACAACTGGCCGGTCTGTCGAGGTACGCAATCATCGAGCAGTCCTTGAGCAATTACGGAGCGATGATTCTGGTGGATGACATCAACGAAGCCTGCCGGGTCGCCAATCTGGTGGCACCGGAACATCTTGAGCTGATGGTGGAAAAACCCTTTGAAATGCTGAGCAAAATTCACAATGCCGGGGCAATCTTTATGGGCAGTCACACACCTGAACCGGTGGGGGATTATCTGGCCGGTCCCAATCATATATTGCCTACCGGCGGTACCGCCCGGTTTTATTCTCCGGTGACGGTGGATACTTTTATGAAAGCTTCCAGCATTATCTACTATTCCCGCGAAGGACTGGAGGAAGATGCTGACGATATCATCAAATTGGCTGAGGTGGAGGGTTTGACTGCTCATGCCAACTGCCTGAGAGTTAGAAAGGATAAATAGAGATGGACGTACGCAGCAGCAAAATTGTCCGCCAGACAGCGGAAACCCAAATCAGCCTGTCGTTTACCGTCGGTGGCAGCGGGAAGCATCAGATTGAAACACCGGTCCCTTTTCTGAATCACATGCTGACCTTGTTCGCCGTGCACAGCCGCTGTGACCTGATAGTGAACGCCACCGGCGATACCCAGGTCGATGATCACCATACAGTGGAAGACATCGGCATTTGTTTGGGGCAGGCCATCAAGGAGGCGCTGGGAGAAAAAAAAGGCATTAATCGTTACGGACAAGCGCTCATTCCCATGGATGAAGCCCTGGCCAGAGTAGTTATGGATTTGTCCGGACGTTCCTTTATGCAGTATGCGGTGGAAATTCCGTCCCCCCAACTGGGCAATTTAAGTACGGAAAACGTCAAGGAGTTTTTTCAGGCGGTGGCCAATCAGGCCGGGATGACGATCCATATCGATCTGTTGCGAGGGGACAACTCCCATCATATTGTGGAAGCTGTCTTTAAGGCCTTTGCCCGTGCCTTTAAGGAAGCAGTGACTGTCATTGCCGGGGTAGAAGGAGCATGGTCGTCCAAGGGGCAGCTCTAATCAAGCAACGTTGTTGTGAACAGGGGGACGAAAATTGATCGCCATCATTGATTATGGCATGGGCAATCTGGCCAGCGTCAGCAATGCCTTTGCCAAAATAGGATATGACAATATCATCACCCGGGACCCGGAACAGATTCTGGCGGCTGACAGGGTAGTTCTGCCGGGAGTAGGGGCTTTTGCCGATGCCATTGGAAACATACGCGAGCGAGGCATAGACCAGGCTATTCATGAACTGGTCAGTCGCAATACTCCTCTGTTGGGCATATGCCTGGGGTATCAATTGCTGTTCAGCGAGAGTGATGAAGATGGATTGCATAAAGGGCTGGATGTGATCGCCGGCCGAGTGGAGAAGCTGCAAATTCCAGCATCTTTTAAGGTTCCCCATATGGGTTGGAACAATATCGAGATCAAACCAGGCAGTCAGCTCTTTGCCGGAATTCCACAGGGCAGCTGGTTCTATTTTGTTCATTCCTACCACACCGTTCCTGAGGATGATACCGTCATGGCTGCTGCTGCGAATTACGGCATCAAGTTTGTCTGTGCGGTGGAGAAGGGCAATCTGGTGGCGACCCAGTTCCATCCTGAAAAATCAAGTGATATGGGTTTACAGGTACTAAGAAATTTCGGAGCGATGCAATAATGATAATTTATCCTGCCATTGATTTAAAAGAAGGTCAGTGTGTTCGTCTGGTTCAAGGCAAAGCGGAAAAGAAAACCGTTTATTCCTCTGATCCGGCTGCGATGGCCGCCAGTTTTCAAGAACAGGGGGCACAGTGGCTGCATGTCGTTGACCTGGATGGTGCGTTTCAAGGGCGTTGCGGCAATCATGACGTCATTCAGAAGATTGCCGCGCAAATCACGATTCCTTTTCAGGTGGGAGGAGGATTGCGCCAGTTGGAAGATGTGGAAAATGTCTTGGCGATGGGTGCGCGCCGGGTGATTATCGGAACCCGGGCGGTAACCAGTCCTGCTTTTGTGGAAGACCTGTTGTACCGCTTCGGGGCAGAGAAAATTATTCTGGGGCTGGATGCCCGTGATGGGATGGTAGCCATCGAAGGCTGGGTGGAGAAATCAAGTTTGCCGGTCCTCGATTTTGCCCGGCAAATGCGCAATCTGGGCGTGAAAACGGCAATTTATACGGATGTTTCCCGGGATGGTTTGCTGCAAGGTCCGAACCTCGCTGCCATTCAGCAAATGGCTGAACAGTCAGGTTTGAAAATTATTGCTTCCGGAGGCGTTTCCAGCCTGGAAAATATCAAAAGCCTTAAAAAAATGGAACCGCTGGGCGTCAACGGTGCCATTATTGGCAAGGCACTATATGACGGAAAAATTGCTTTAAAAAATGCCATCCAGGCAGCGAAGGGAGAAGAGTAATGCTGGCCAAGAGGATCATTCCCTGTCTGGACGTACACGCCGGTCGAGTGGTAAAGGGAATCAATTTTGTCAATCTGCGTGATGCCGGTGATCCAGTCGAACTGGCCGCCTATTATGACCGGGAAGGTGCCGACGAACTTGTATTTTTGGATATTACCGCTTCTTCTGATCAACGGCAAACCATGATTGATGTAGTCCGTAATACCGCCCGGGAAGTATTTATTCCTTTTGCCGTCGGCGGAGGCATTCGAACCCTGGATGATATCCGCGCCATATTAAATGCCGGAGCAGACAAGGTATCCATCAATTCAGCTGCCGTACACGATCCTACGCTGATCACGGAAGCAGCACGCCGCTTTGGCCGGCAATGCATTGTTCTGGCCATCGATGCCCGCTGCCGGAAAGCAGATGTGTCTGAGGCGCAGGGAACGGGCCGGAAGTGGGAGGTGTATATCAACGGAGGGCGCACTCCCACCGGGCTGGATGTTTTGGAATGGGCGCGCCGGGCTGAAAAGCTGGGGGCAGGAGAAATTCTGCTGACCAGCATGGACAAGGACGGAACCAAGGACGGCTATGATTTGGAACTGACTGCTGCGGTTGCGGATAGGCTGCCCATTCCGGTGATTGCCTCAGGCGGGGCCGGCCAGCTGGAGCACCTGCGGGAGGCATGTGTAGAAGGCAAGGCGGACGCCGTGTTGTGTGCCTCCATATTCCATTATCGTGAATATACTATCGCCCAGGCCAAGGAATACCTGGCAAGTAAAGGAGTTGCAGTGAGATTATGAAAGATACCATAAAATTTGATGCGCACGGACTGGTGCCGGCTATCATTCAGGATGCACAAAGTGGACAAGTGCTGATGTTGGCTTACATGAATGAGGAGTCTCTCGATAAAACCCTGGCTAGCGGCCGAACCTGGTTTTATTCCCGCAGCCGGCAAAAGCTGTGGATGAAGGGCGAAAGCTCGGGGAACGTGCAGAAGGTCAAACAGATCCTCTATGATTGCGATGCGGATACCCTGCTGATCAAAGTCGAACAGACCGGCGTAGCTTGCCATACCGGTCATTATTCCTGTTTTTATCGGGACAGCACCGGACAGGAAGTGGAAAACCAGTTGTTTGACCCGAAGGAAATCTATTCGAGTGCCAGCAATCGCGGCATTCTTATTGAATTATACAATTTGATCCGGGAGCGCAAAGAACAATTGCCGGAAGGCTCCTATACCTCCTATCTTTTTTCCAAAGGTATCGACAAGATTCTGAAAAAAGTCGGGGAGGAAAACGCTGAGGTCATCATCGCTGCCAAGAACGACAGTAAATCAGAATTAATCTATGAAACTTCTGACCTTGTCTATCATCTTTTGGTTCTGTTGGTGGAACGGGGAATTGGTCCTGACGACATCTTCAACGAACTAGCCCTGCGCCGCAGATAAGATTGCCATGGCCCGGAAACACAAACAAGCCGACCCGATCGATAACCCGGGCCATTCCCAATG
The DNA here is from genome assembly GCA_035447945.1 of Syntrophomonas sp. Taxonomy (GTDB): domain Bacteria; phylum Bacillota; class Syntrophomonadia; order Syntrophomonadales; family Syntrophomonadaceae; genus Syntrophomonas_B. The sequence goes on along the minus strand of DAOTHZ010000040.1, from coordinate 3,267 downwards.
AAAAGGATTATGCGAGCTGCCTGGACTACACCATCAACAGCTTTACGATTGATCAAGAAGCTTTATATGCAGCCATGCAGGAGCACGGCGATAACGAAATCACCCTTACCGCAACCTTGCAGTTCCCTGAACGTTCAACTACGGCAGACACTGCCACGTGGACCAAAACCATAGTGGTAACACTGGCCGACTAACAACTGGCCAAAAAAATGAACGTACTCCGAAAACAGCATCCGCTCCTACGGGAGCGGATGCAACTATTTCAAGGATTGATGAAGAAGTCTGTTGGGGACGAAAAAGGCTGCCAGGACGAAGTGAATTGGAAACAGGAAATGACAGTAAAGCGTGAGAAGTGGCCGGGAAAAGTTGACAGCGATCTTTGCTGAATTTGCGTGGGCCTTTTGTGTTATGATGATAAAGAAACCACACCCAGATTGACAGAGCTAATTCGGAGGCAAACCCATATGAAGCATAATTTTGAAGGATTAAATGAAGCCCAGATCGAAGCGATCTTACACCGGGATGGACCCTGTATGGTGCTGGCCGGAGCTGGCAGCGGCAAAACCAGGGTACTCACGGAAAGAATAAACTATTTAATTGAAAATGGAGTAAGGCCGGATGCCATTCTGGCCATTACTTTTACCAACAAAGCCGCCCAGGAGATGCGCTCGCGCATAAGGGACATGCGCCCGGACTACAGTGGCAAATGGATCCAGACGTTTCATGCTGCCTGTTACAAGATCCTGCGGATGGATATTCATCTGCTGGGTTATGAGCGTAACTTCGCCATCATTGACGACAGTGAAGGCAAGACCTTGCTCAAGGAAATACTGAAAGAGGAGCGGGATTACGAGACCAAGCCCGAGGAAGTCCTCTATAGTATCAAGCAAGCTAAAAACAGCCTGATGGATGCAGAACCATACTTTCACAATCTCAATCTGCCTTTGCATATTAAAGACAAATATTACCGGGTATTTCGCATTTACAACGCTCGTCTGCGGGAGTACAATGCACTTGATTTTGAGGATCTGATCATTCTTACCATCAAGCTGCTGCGGGAATACCCTGACATCCTGACCAAATATCAAAACTGGTTCCAATATATCATGATCGATGAATACCAGGACACCAATTATGCCCAGTATTTATGGGCCAATTTGCTGGCAGCGGCGCATCATAATATTTTTGTGGTGGGTGACCCTGATCAGTCCATATACAGCTGGCGGGGGGCCGAACCCTACAACGTCAAGAAATTCCTGAAAGACTATCCCCGTGTTCATTTGATTAAACTGGAAAAAAACTATCGTTCGACCGGTTCCATTTTAAAAGCTGCCAATGCCGTGATAAAAAACAACCGGGATCGGGAAGAAAAGGAACTGTACACAGACAAGCCGGAAGGTGAGGGACTGATTTATTTCTGTGCCGGCGACAGTTTTCAGGAAGCCCAGTTCGTGGCCGATACGATTGCCGATCTGGTTGATCGGGATCACAAACGCTATCAGGACTGTGCTGTCTTTTACAGAACCCATGCCCAGTCCCGTATTTTGGAAGAGGCTTTGCTGCGTCGTTATATTCCTTATCAAATTGTTGGTGCCCGCAAGTTCTACGAGCGCAAGGAAATTAAGGATATTTTGGCTTATCTGAAACTTACCTGCAATCCCAATGATCATCTCAGTCTGCGACGGATTATCAATGTCCCACGCCGCGGGATAGGAGAAAAAACACTGGAAAAAATCGAAGAATTTGCCCAGCATGAAGGAATGCCGATCATGGAAGTGCTGGCTGATATCTCCCGTGTGCCTGGGATCAGTAGAAAAATGTCAACTTCTCTGGAAGAGTTTTACGGTATGATCCAATACTTCGTTTCTCTGAAGGAAGCCGGCGTTGCATTGAAGGAGATTCTGGATCAGGTCATGGATATGAGCGGTTATGTGGAAGAGCTTCGCAAAAACAACGCTGCCGATGCCCAGACCCGCATAGAAAACCTGCAGGAATTGCGTTCCCTGGCAGTGGAGTTCAGCAAGGAAGGAATTGAAGACCTGGACGAATTTTTGGCCAGCATTGCCTTGGTGCAGGACACCGATGACGTTAACAATGCCGATACCGTAATGATGATGACCTATCACGGTGCCAAAGGACTGGAGTTTCCAATCGTTTTTATGACCGGCATGGAAGAGGGAGTATTTCCTTCCTATCGGACGGAAACCGAGGAAGACATGGAAGAAGAAAGACGCTTGTGTTATGTGGGGATCACCCGGGCTTGTGAGAGGCTTTATCTGACCAATGCAATTTCCAGGCTGTTATACGGTTATGAAAGAAACAATCCCCCTTCCCGTTTTATCAAAGAGATTCCGGCGCAGCTGCTGACATCGCCGCATGTAAAAAAGGCGGCGGCCTGTGTTCTGGCCGAAGGTGACACCGTAATTCATCGGAAGTTCGGCATGGGAGTTGTGCTCCAACTGCAGGAAGGGCAGATCGCCGTGGTTGATTTTGAACGGGCGGGCGTGCGGACCTTGCGCCTTGACATCGCTCCTTTGGAAAAGATAAGTTAAGAAACTTTTGTTAAGCATCAGAGCGGTTATAAACAAGATGATTGCATCATAGCTTGTTTATAACCGCTTTTTAATGTCCAGAAAATTATATTGAAAACATTCAGAAAAGAAGAATAAAAGCATTAAATATCTGAACGATGTTCTCCATAACAGAACATCTCCTTACAATACCAATCATTTTTTTGCGTTATAGATGATGGTAACCCATGCTGTCAAGATCAATCGCTTTGAGTGGGAAGGATCAAAGTGATCACGAAGGGAAAATCAATGATCAGTGAAGAGATTGATATGAATCATTATCTGCAAGAAGAGCTGGGCTCAGAAATTTACGAAGGTGACTAGTATTGGAATGGGATACAGAGAATAAGCAAATGGTACGGGGAGGTGGCTGCTTCCCCTTTTCTTTTGCATCCATGAATATATGATTTATGATATGATTATGGAAGCTTTTTGTATATTTGATGCGGCTCATTATGACGATTTATATTGCCACTGTCAGGGAAAAATATCGCAAACTGAAGGCTGGAGGTATTAAGGGTGCCTGACATAAAGTCACAGATTGATGAATTGCGAGAAGAAATCCGCCAACATGAATACCAGTATTATGTGTTGGATGACCCCCTGGTTACGGATGCTGAATATGATGCCTTGCTGCGTGAGCTCATCCGCTTGGAAGAACAGCATCCGGAGCTGATTGGTCCGGATTCTCCGACCC
>DAOTHZ010000039.1:0-19069 GCA_035447945.1 Syntrophomonas sp. | reverse complement strand
CTGGGATGGGGGCAGCAATACGGCAACCATTAACGGAACGATTCAGATCAAAGTGGGTTCAAATGAAATAACCACTTCCTACGGCACGATTGGCATGGACACAACAGCATTTATCAAGAACGGGCGTCTTTATATTCCGGTCAGATCAGTTGCCAATGCCATGGGTTACGGGGTTTCAGCTGCCAATCAAAATGGGGTTGTGACAGCGAATATCACCACCAAGGTAGATTTGACTATTTCTGCTGCTGCCAGCTTAAAAGATGCATTAACCGACGTACAGTCTTTATATCTGCAAGAAAAACCCAAAACAACCTTGACGATTAACTTTGCCGGATCAGGTACCTTACAAAAACAAATCGAACAAGGGGCAGATGTTGATTTATTTTTCTCGGCAGCTGCTTCCAATATGGATGTTTTGAAAACCAAAGATCTTTTGATTGACAGTACGATCCGTAATGTGCTGGGCAACAAGTTGGTTCTGGTGGTTCCCAATGATTCAACGGTTCCTGTCAACAGCAGTTTTTCAGTGGTAGTAACGGATCCTTCCGTTAAGAAAGTGGCTTTAGGGGAACCGAAAACGGTGCCGGCCGGAAAATACGCTGAAAATGTATTTACCTTCTTAAATATTCTCGATAAGGTAAAAGAAAAAGTTGTCTATGCCCAGGATGTCAGACAAGTATTAAATTGGGTTGAGACCGGTAATGTTGATGCAGGGGTTGTATATTTAACCGACGCAAAAATTTCTGCTGCCGTTAAAGTCATTGCGACCGCCTCGGAAGAATCTCATACACCCATTGTTTATCCGGCCGCGTTAATCAAGTCCACCAATAACTATACGGCTTCGAGAGATTTCTTGAATTTCCTGACTTCCGATAAAGCCAAAGCAGTATTTGACAAGTATGGGTTTGAAGTATTATAGAATGATCCAGGCTTTAGGAGTAATCGCCATGCATTTTGATTGGTCCCCGGCGTTCATTTCAATTAAAATCACGCTCATCGCAACCATCATCATCTTTTTTCTGGGACTGGCCGCGGCGTGGTGGATGGTAAACTATCGGGGCAGGTGGCAGGGGCTGTTGGACGGCATCCTGACACTGCCTCTGGTTCTGCCCCCTACGGTAGCAGGATTCGGGATCTTGTTGTTGATTGGCAAGAATGGACCCATCGGCAAATTGTTGGGAATGTTTGATATTAATATCATCTTCACTTGGCATGCGGCAGTCATCGCCTCAATTGTGGTGGCTTTCCCGCTGATGTATAAAACCGCCCGGGGGGCCTTTGAACAGATTGATCCCAACATCCTCAATGCCGCCAGAACTCTGGGGGTTTCAGAATGGAAAGTCTTCTGGCGTGTATCCGTACCGCTGGCCCGACCCGGTATTGCCGCCGCAACAGCCCTGGCTTTTGCTCGATCCATGGGTGAGTTTGGGGCAACCTTAATGGTAGCAGGCAGTATTCCGGGTCAAACCCAAACCATCCCGATTGCGATTTATTTTGCCACCTTGGGCGGAGAGATGCGAGTTGCTCTTTTCTGGGTACTGGTCATTCTCTCCATTTCGCTGACGGTGATTGTAATCATGAATAACTGGAATAATGCCCAGAGAAAATTAAAGCTGGGTGCCGGAGGAAAATAAAATGGGGTTATATATAGACATAAAGAAGAAACTCTCCGGATTTACATTACAGATAAAACTTTCTAGTGAGCAGGAAATTATTGGTGTATTGGGCGCTTCCGGTGCAGGAAAAAGTATGTTGTTACATTGTATTGCCGGATTGGTTCGTCCTGATGAAGGCCAGATCATCGTAAATGGCAAGACTTATTTTGATGCTGCCCAAAAAATTAATTTACCTGCACGTTACAGGAAGACCGGATTCCTGTTTCAAAATTTCGCCTTGTTTCCTCATTTAACGATTGAAGAAAATATTGCATTTGGTTTGGATAAGTTCCCCAAAACAGACCAACAACAAAAAACCTTTGCATTAATGAAACGGCTAAACATTACAGATATGGCCAAACGTTATCCTTCCCAAATCTCCGGCGGGCAGCAACAGCGGGTCGCACTGGCCCGGGCGCTGGCAGTAGAACCAGAGGTATTGCTGCTTGATGAACCTTTTTCCGCCCTGGACAATCATTTAAAAAACCATCTAATGAAGGATATGCAGCTCACCCTCAAGGAATTTAAAGGAAATGCCTTGTTTGTAACCCATAATATGGAAGAGAGCTATCGTCTCTGTGACCATATCGCGGTATTAAACGCGGGTCAGGTAGAGACTTTTGCTTCCAAGGAAGAAGTGTTTTTGCATCCAGTATCGTTGGAAACGGCTCAGATTACGGGGTGTAAAAACATTGCTGCCGCCCAGTGCAAATCAACTTATACAGCAGAAGTACCTGCTTGGGGGATAACGTTGCATACTGACACGAGTATTCTCAGCCCAAACGGTTTTGTTGGAATAAGGGCCAACCATATTATGTTTGCGGAGAGTGCTGGGAATAATTGTTTCCCGGTTTGGATTGCAGATGAAAGCCGGTCGCCGTTTCGCACTACGTTATATCTCAAAATCGGTTCCGCTGCCAATGGAACGGATGATTATCATATTCAGTGGGAAATCAGCCGGGAACAAAGAGAAAAGATCAGCAAATTACAATCACCTTTTTACGTTTTTATGGATCCGGGAAGAGTATTTTTCGTGGAGAATTAAACCGTCCAAAAGATAAATGATTACTCGGAAAAGCTGAAAAAAGATAAACAAAGGTTCCTTTCATAAAATGAGCTACCTCTGGCGACTATGCTGGAGGTGTTTCATTTATAGGAGATTCATAATAGAATAGAACTATTCATGGCAATAACAAACAGGCATGCAAAGCTAGGAGGGTTATATGCGAAAAGTACCAGTCGATGAAGCGGTTGGATTGACCTTGGGTTATGATATTACCAGAATTGTTCCGGGACGAGAAAAATACAGAGCTTTTCGCCGAGGCCAGGTCATTTCCCCGGAAGACATTTCCAAATTAAAGGATATTGGCAAGGAACACATCTATATCTGGGATCCTGATGATGACTTGGTCCATGAAGATGACGCGGCACTACATCTGGCTCAATGTGCTGCTGGTGCAGGTCTATATTGGGGAGAGCCCAATCAGGGCCGGGTCAATCTTAAAGCTGAATATGCAGGGCTTTTGAAAGTTAATGCAGATGCTCTTCACATGCTTAACAACCTGGAGGATGTCATCTTTGCGACATTGCATAATGATCGGGTCGTAGTAGAAGGCCAAACAGTTGCCGGAACCAGAGTTGTGCCTGTGGCAGTGGAGCAAAAACTTTTGCAGGAAGCCAAAAATATTTGCGCTGGCAAGAATCCGATTTTGTCAGTCAAACCATTCAAGCCTTTATGGACAGCCGTTGTCACCACGGGGACCGAAGTCAACAGCGGACGTATCAAGGACGGTTTTGCCGGTGTTATTCGCAACAAAATAGCTCCTTATTCCGGCCGGTGGATGGGACAGGTAATAGTTCCGGATGATCCGGAACTCATCAGCCGGGAGGTTCATAATTTTGTGGCCGAAGGAGCCCAATTGGTGATTGTGACTGGAGGAATGTCGGTGGATGCAGATGATGCGACGCCGCAGGCGATTCGAAAATCAGGGGCTGAAGTGGTATTCTATGGCGCCCCAATCCTTCCGGGTTCGCAATTTATGCTGGCTTATCAGGGGCGAGTGCCGATATGTGGAGTGCCTGGTGGCGCTCTTTTCAGCCGCAAAACAACATTGGATCTTTTGCTGCCCCGTATTTTTGCCGAAGATAAAATCGAACGTTCTGATATTGTAGCCATGGGTCATGGCGGCTTGTGCGAGGAATGCAAACAATGTCATTTTCCGCAGTGTCCCTTCGGCAAAGCTTCAATTTTTTAAAGAAGGAGGAAAATTGCTGGTGCTGGTTAACATTAGCCTGGAAGAAGCGTACAATCAAATTTTACAATACTGCCAGCCGCTGGATGCGGAAAGCATACCAATCATGACGGCCCTAGGCAGGGTTAGTGCAGTTGATCTCCATGCTCCGGCGGATTTGCCTGTTCGGCAACAGTCGGCTGTCGATGGCTATGCTTTATGTGCAGTCAGGACTGAATATCGCTTGATCGGAAAAGGAAAGCCAGGAGAGATTCCGACGGAGTTACTTCTGCCAGGACAGGCCTTGGCGGTTTGCACCGGAGGCAATCTACCCGGTGGAACGACGGCAGTGATCCCTCATGAGAAAACAGAAATATCAGGCCAAAGTCTATATCCCCGGGAAGAAATCAAGCCGGGCAACAATATCAAGCAAGCCGGCGAAGATTTCCCTGCCGATAGCTTAATGGCAAGCCAAGGCTCGATCGTGGGGGCAGGCGAGATAGGGTTGCTGGCTGCCTTTGGCATGGCAGCAATTGAGGTCTATCGCCGGCCCAGAGTGGCGGTGCTGTGTCTTAGCGAAAACGTTGTTGAATGGCAAAAAAATCCTCAACCAGGCCAAATGAGAGACAGCAATAGTCCCATGCTGAGCTCCTTGGTGATTCGGGATGGCGGAATCCCGGTGGGGGGCTGTACCTCCGACAACATCATGGATTCGCTTCAGGAGGCGGCTGAAAGGCTGTTGGGGCAGTGTGACATTTTGATCATTACCGGAGGAACCTATGCTGATGGAGAAAGTGAAGCCGCTTCCTTGATGGGAAAACTGGGCGCAGAAATAATATTTTGGGACGTGTCGGTCCAACCCGGAAGCCATATTGGTTTTGCCCTTAAACACTCTAAACAGATTTTTGCGTTGTCAGGCAATCCCGCTGCCTGCTCGGTGGGGTATCATCTTTTTGTTGCCCCGGCACTTCGGGGCATGCAAGGATATGATCCGGGTTATAAAAGAATTTCAGCGATATGCAGCAATGGCTTCCCCAAAAAAGCCGGCACACGGCGTTTTGTTCGCGGACAGCTGACTTGGACGGAAAAAGGATGGCAGATTACGGTACTGCCTGGACAGAAGCCAAGCATGATTAGATCTTTGCTGCAATGCAACGCTCTTATTGACTTGCCGGCCGGCAGTCCACCGGTTGATGCAGGACAGGAAGTAGTGCTTATTGTTCTTGAATCGGTGAAAATATAAATATACAGCGATTGAGCCGATTGAACCGGGAAAGTGCGTTTATAAACGAATTGAATGCGAAACATTGATATGGGTTATATAATCCAAATATTTTTGTTTTTTAAAAAATCTGTGCAGGATTATATCAATTTATACAGAATAAACAAGGCAAGGGAGTTCGTGAATTTTTGTACAGGTAACCAAATTTAATAGAAATCTCCGAGCCATTATTGCCTAAGGTTTTACTAGGGTAGAATGGCCATTAGGGTAAGTCTGGAAACGGGTTTGCCTCCCGTGGTTGGAAAGGAGTAATGGTCTGAATAGACCGTAATGATGCTTGTTGGGGACTATCTATCCCTGATGGAGTATATATAGACACCTCCAGCCATGGTGCTGGAGGTGTTTTTGTAGAAAAATTTTAGGGAGTGATGGAAGTGGAATTAGTGAAACTGACGATTAACGGGAAGGAGGTCGAAGTTCCGCGAGGCAGTACGATTTTGCAGGCTGCAGAATCGAACGGCATTGAGATTCCTACACTTTGCTACCTCAAGGATTTGAGCCCCATGGGTTCATGTCGGATGTGTGTAGTAGAAGTCAAAGGCAATCGGTTGCTGCCAGCGTCGTGTGTGACCCCCGTAGCCCCAGGAATGGAGGTACAGACCGAATCTCCGGCTGTCATCAATGCAAGGCGCACTATTTTGGAATTGTTGATAGCCAACCATCCCCTCGACTGTCTGACCTGTGACAAATTAGGTGATTGCAAACTGGCTGACTACTGTTACCAATACGGCGTGAAGCAAAGTCCCTTTTCCGGGGAACAACATCATTATGCGATTGACGACAGCAACCCCTTTATCAATCGCGATATGAACAAATGCATTCAGTGCGGAGCTTGTGTGAGGGCTTGCGAAGAATTGACCGGACAGGACAACCTCTCCTATCTGCACCGGGGATTTCACCGTAAAGTAACCACTTACGGTGACGTAGACTATATGAATTCCGATTGTGTATTTTGCGGGCAGTGTGTAGCAGTTTGCCCAACTGGTGCCTTGACGGAAAAAACGATGGCCGGGCAAGCCCGGCGTTGGGAAATCGAAAAAGTTCGGACGACCTGTCCATTCTGCGGGACGGGATGCACTTTCGATCTGGCGGTAAAAGACAAGAAGGTCATCGGGGTTTTGTCCAGTCCCGACGCTACTGTTAATGGACGCAGTCTATGCGTAAAAGGACGTTTTGGCTGGGATTTCATTTACAATGAAAAACGTCTCACCAGTCCTTTGATCAAGAAGAATGGCAAATTTGAAGAGGCTTCCTGGGATGAAGCCTATGACTTGATTGCCAAACGTTTCAATGAAATCAAAAACAAATATGGGTCCGAATCCTTTGCAGCTTTGAGTTCAGCACGTTGTACCAATGAAGAAAATTATCTGGTATCAAAATTTACCCGCGCGTATATGGGCAACAACAACGTTGACCATTGCGCCCGTACCTGACACGCTCCTACAGTAGCCGGTCTGGCTACAACTTTTGGCAGTGGAGCGATGACCAATCCAATCAGTGACATTACCAATGAAGCAGAGTTGATGTTCCTGATCGGTACCAATGCAACAGAAGCACATCCGGTTATTGGTTATAAAATGAGACAAGCCGCCCGTAATGGAGCCAAAATGGTGGTTTGTGATCCGCGTCATATTGATCTGGTTGACGAAGCTGATTACTGGCTGCGGCAAAAACCTGGAACGGATATACCGCTTCTCAATGGATTAATGCATATTATCATCAAGGAGGGCCTGGAAGACAAGAAGTTTATTGAGGAACGTACCGAAAATTACGAAGAACTCAAGGCTACCGTAGCCGAATATACGCCGGAGAGAGTATCAGAACTGACCGGGGTATCGGTTGATGATCTCTATGCGGTTGCCCGTCTTTATGCTACGACTTCCAAAGCCATGATATTCTATACCTTGGGAATTACCGAGCATATCTGCGGAACCAGAAACGTAATGAGCTGTGCCAACTTGGCCATGCTGACCGGGCATCTGGGACGTCCCGGTACCGGTGTATGCCCGATGCGCGGTCAGAACAACGTTCAGGGTGCTTGCGACATGGGCGCACTGCCCAATGTATATTCAGGTTATCAGAATGTGACGGTAGATGCAGTTCATGAGAAATTTGAAAAAGCTTGGAATGCCAAATTATCCAACAAGGTTGGCTTGAAGATTCCGGAAATGTTTGCTGGTGCCCATGAAGGTAAAGTAAAAGCCATGTATATCTTGGGCGAAAACCCGGTATTGACTGATCCGGACGCTAATCATATCCGTGGAGCCCTGGAGCATCTGGAATTTTTAGTTGTCCAGGAATTGTTCCTGACCGAAACGGCTGAATATGCGGATGTAATCCTGCCGGCGGCTAGTTTTGCCGAGTGTGACGGAACATTTACCAACACCGAACGTCGGGTGCAAAGAGTTCGTAAAGCCATTGAGCCTATTCCCGGTCAGGCTAACTGGCAGACTATTTGTGAGATGTCAACCCGGGCAGGTTATCCCATGAGCTACAATCATCCGAGTGAAATCTGGGATGAATTGGCGTCCCTTTCACCCTCCATGAACGGTATCAACTATGATCGCCTGGAAGAACTGAAGAGCCTGCAGTGGCCCTGTCCGAGTGTTGACCATCCAGGCACGCCTTTCCTGCATGCCGGCAAATTCACTCGCGGCTTGGGACTGTTCCAGCCCTCAGAACATATACCTCCAGGAGAAATGCCGGATGAGGAATATCCCTTCCTGCTGTCAACCGGAAGAATTCTATACCATTATAATGTAACCACACCTTATTCCAAAGGGATTAGCAGTGTTTGGGACAAGGAAATGGCCGAGGTCAATCCGGTTGATGCAGAAAAACTGGGGCTTGTAACCGGCAGCAAAGTGAGGGTTACCTCCCGCCGCGGTGTTGCCGATACGCATGTCAAGGTTACTGACCGGGTATTGCCAGGTGTCATCTGGATGTCGTTCCATTACAACGCTACACCCACCAATGCGCTGACCAGTCACCACCTTGATCCCATTACCGGGACCGGCGAATATAAAGTCGCTGCAGTAAAAATTGAAAAACTCCAGGAGGTGAATCAATAATGGCAGACTACAAGAGTATCATCGATGCCTATAAAGATTTGCCCGGAGGAATCATCGAAGCCTATCATGCTTTGCAGCGTGAATTTAGTTATATACCTGAAGAGGCGATTCCCTATGCTGCCCAGGTATTTGGTGTTTCCAAACCCCGGGCACATGGAGTAGCTACTTTTTACTCTTATTTGAGAGTCGGCAAGCGCGGTAAAAACGTGATCCGCATCTGTGAAAGCGCCCCCTGTCATATTGCTGGGGCAGACAAAGTGGTGGCCGCGCTGGAAAAAGAATTGGGTATCAAAATGGGTGAATCAACTTCCGACGGCAAATTTACCCTTGAATTCACCGAGTGTGTGGGCCAATGCCAGGCTACGCCGGTGATTACCATTAACAGCAAGCCTTATGGCGATGTTACTGCCGAGAAAATCCCTGCCATTTTGGCAGAGTACAAGTAAGAGGGGAAAGGAGGGAAAACCGTGGCTGAAGAAATGCGCATCGTACTACGTAATGTAGGCAAAATCGATCCCTTGAAAATTGATGATTATATTAACGCGGGCGGATACAAGTCACTCGCCAAGGCTAAAAGCATGGACCGCAAAGCCCTGATTGATGAAGTGAAAAATTCAGGGTTGCGCGGCAGAGGCGGAGCCGGGTTTAATTGCGGCATGAAGTGGAGTTTTTCATACATGCTGGAAACGGATCAGAAATATGTGGTTTGCAACGCAGACGAAGGCGAACCCGGGACCTATAAAGATCGCATTATCATGATGGAAGATCCCCAGAGCCTGTTCGAAGGAATGGCCATTTGCGGCTATGCTATTGGATCCAACAAAGGGTACATTTATTGTCGGGGGGAATATCCCTATGTGGTGGAACGGTTGAACCAGGCAATCGCCCAGGCGAAAGTCAAAGGTGTTTTAGGCGACTTTGACATTGAGGTAAGAATGGGCGGCGGAGCCTATGTATGCGGTGAAGAAAGTGCATTGATCGAATCCATCGAAGGACACCGGGGGGAACCCAGATTTAAACCGCCATTCCCTGGAGTGGAGGGATTGTGGGGGAAACCCACTATTGTCAACAACGTTGAGACCTATGCAAATATTCCGGCGATTGTGGAGAAAGGTGCGGATTGGTTTAAGAACATCGGCGCCGCTTCCTATCCGGGAACCAAAATTCTTACCCTGACCGGCGATGTGGTCAACCGGACCTATTTTGAAGTACCAACTGATGTCACCATTCGCGACGTCATCTTTGGTTTGGGTGGAGGCATCGTTGGCGGCAAGAATTTCAAGGCGGTACAGATTGGCGGAACTTCCGGCGGATTTATTCCCGAACAGCTCCTCGACACCCCCATCGATTTTGATTCCATGGCCAAAATCGGGGCAACCCTGGGAACAGGAGCTGTGTTTGTCATGGATGAAACACGTGATATTGTTGATATCGTTGATCGTATCAGCAAATTCTTCGAGCATGAATCCTGCGGCAAATGCAATCCTTGTCGTGAAGGAACCAAACGCATGCATGAAATCATGCACAAGATCAATGCAGGGAAAGGCACAGTTGCCGATATGGATTTGATGGAAAACCTGGGTGGGGTTATGTGTGTGGCCTGTCTGTGTGGTCTGGGTCAGGCGGCTCCGGCACCGGTTCTTACCACGCTGAAACATTTTAAAGCTGAATATGCCGCCAAGATGAATTAAGCAGTTTGTTACACGTTGATTTAATAATTACTGGTTTTGGATTTATATGTGATCTCCCGAATCATATATAATATCAGCAGGTTTTATGTTCAAGCCAGGAGCCCTTCCTTATATATAAGGAAGGCTTCCTGGTTTTCTGTTTTCAATCGTTATTTATTTGCAATCAAAGATAATCTTTAATAATCATCCACGCGGCAAGTTTTTGTGCAATACCCGGGCGTCTTCTCGCAAGATGGGGGCAAAAGATTGACATTCCATGATGATCGGGCAACTCCTTTTTCATCACAAGCATTATTATGATATGGTTTTCATTCTGCAAAATAATCACGTTGGGAAGAAAAAGCAACAAAATAGTCAAAATATTCAGACAAAACATTGACAGGGTATCTATCGTTTAATAAAATTAATATAACAGGAAATAGCTCATCAGCTAAAGTACTGTTCAAAAATTATCCTGGGTGCCAGTGCTTGTCAGAAAATATTGTCTGGACCAAAATCATTGTTAATAATCTGGCCAGATCCTGCGGGCAGGCAGATTAGATCCATGGTTCTGAGCAGAGTGCAAGGCTCCTGTCAAGATACATGGAGGAGGAACAGATAAGCGGCATCGGACAAGGGTTTTCGATCAAGCGGTTCAAACGAAATTATTTCGCCTGATATAATTCGTTTGGGAAACTGGATTGGAGGTAAACTCTTCGAAAGGAGGGGGCACAAAGCCAGGGGCCTAAGGTGCAAGCTATGGTAGCCCGGTTGCCAGGATAATGATATACAAAGGAGGGTGGACTGTTGTTCAGTACCAACCCGGAGCAGAAGAGCTGATCATTATGCAATTTACATCAAAGATCAGCTCTTTTGCTGTGAAAAATTAATTCTAAATAAAAAGGCATCGCTTGGTTTTATTACAGCGAATAGGATCATAGGCAGCAACAAATAATAGTAGCGTAATGATAGTAATAAAACAAACAAACAGGAGGTGTCGTTCTTGAATCTAACAAAAAAACTTTTATTGACAATGATGGTTTGTGCAATCGGATTCAGTTTGCTGCTGGCGGGATGTCAAACTTCACAAAAACCGACAACGCCGCAACCGAATCCACCGACAACCCAGAAACCCTACATGACCTCACCGGACAATAGCATGACTTCAACCACTGCTGAGACCAGGCAGATTGCTATGAAAGCAGAAAAGGAAGCAGAAAAAGCAGATGGGGTCCGCGACGCAACTGCTCTCGTAGCAGGCAAATCAATGTACATCGGATTGGATCTGGAAGCCGATCTTGGCCAGGATAAGGCTGACATGACAGAAAACTCAGTGCTTAATAATGTTAAAAACATGGATCCTTCATATAAGATTATGGTGAGTTCAGATATTGATACGGTTACCAGAATCAAGAGAGTGGCACAGGGAATCGCCGCCGGCAGACCGCTCACCAGTTTCAGTAATGAAATAAAGGATATTGGAACACGCATGACACCTAAATCAAAATAAATTAATATAAAAATGTCCGTAAAAAGCAGAGAGTTAAACGCTAAACCTCTGCTTTTTTATTTTGATTTTGTTAATAAATGGCTCTGGGGTGAATGTTGCTGCAACTTGCAAATCGGCGTAAAAGAATGTACAATAGACAAGCAAAAGACAGGCACCGGCCTTTGGCCGGCTGCCAAGTGAATACAGATTTGCCGTGCTAGATGGGGAATTAGCGGTGCCCTGTAACCTGCAACCCGCTACAGCAGGATCGAATTCCTGGCCGAGGGGCTTATCTTGTGGGGTCTGGCTTGAATAAGTGACGGAGAAGTTTGGGTCCTTCGCAACGGAACCCCTTGAACCGTGTCAGGTCCGGAAGGAAGCAGCACTAAGAGGTACATTTCGTGTGACGAAGGGTCGCCTGAATGGAGTTAACTGTTCAAGTAACGTCCGGAAGGTAGTTTCGAAGCCAGGTGCACGGCAATTTATAATAGAACGGCAGGGCAACCCCTGCTTTTTTTCGTATTTGTCTATTACAAGTGGATTGAATAAGATAAAATAATAGAAACGAAGGAGGCATGAGTATGGCTTATCTGGCATTGTATAGAGTTTGGCGGCCACAAACGTTTATCGAAGTAGTTGGTCAGGAACAGACCGTTATCGCATTGCAGAATGCGATTCGGGAAGACCGCCTTACCCATGCCTATATCTTTTCTGGTCCCCGTGGAACAGGAAAAACCAGCATCGCTAAAATTGTTGCCAAGGCTGTCAATTGTGAGCATCCCGTGGATGCAGAACCGTGCAATCAGTGCTCGGCTTGTACGGATATCAATAACGGTAATTTTATGGATGTCATAGAAATTGACGCGGCCTCCAATCGTGGTATTGACGAGATTCGCGACCTGCGGGAAAGAGTACGGGTGATGCCGGCACAAGGCAAGAAAAAGGTTTACATCATCGATGAAGTTCATATGCTGACGGCAGAAGCATTCAATGCGTTGCTGAAGACGTTGGAAGAACCTCCTGACTCGGTTATATTTATCCTGGCTACAACTGAACCGCAGAAAATTCCCAGCACCATTATCTCACGTTGCCAGCGCTTTAATTTTAAACGTTTGCAGTCAGACCAGATTATTGCCAGGTTAAGGGACGCGGCAAATCGTTTTGGAATTGTAATGGAGGAAGAAGCACTGGCTTTGATCGCCCGTCGGGCCAACGGTGGGCTGCGTGATGCATTGGGAATGCTGGACCAGGTTTATTCGTTCAAAGAAAAAGATATCAGCAAAGAGAACGTACTGGAGGTATTGGGCCTGGTCGATGACAATTTTGTGGCAGATATATTCGATGCAGTGCTGGGCAAGGATCCAGGAACATTAGTTCACAAAATTCATATTTCCGTCCAGCAGGGAAAGGAAAGTACCCAACTGGTGAGGGAATGTTCCTTATATTTGCGGGATCTTTTGATGGCTAAACTAATTGGCGACAAAGCTGAATTGCTAATGGTCAGCGAAGCCAATCGAGACCGTCTCATCCAGCAAACCCAACTAGCGAACAAAGACCAGATTCTTCAATTGTTACGGATGACAATGGATTTGGCAGAGAAACTCAGGTTTAGTGAAGGACAAAGATTTCTGCTGGAAATTACCTTCCTGGAAATGATTGCGGTTATTTCAGGGCAAACCAGTAAACCGGAAGCATCTCCTGAACCAAGGAAAAAAGATACGACCACAAGCAAAGACAAGCCGGTTAAAAATGATGCTCGGGAGATCCTTTGGAACCGTATTTTGTTGGGTGTCAAGGAAAAGAAGGTGCCAACCCACGCTTTGCTGGCGCAGGGCAAATTGTTAGGTACCAAAGGGGATACCATGTATATTGGTTATACCAAAGGTTACCGATTCCACAAAGAGAGAATGGAGGAGAAAGCCAACCGGGAAATCCTGGATCAAGTCATCAAAGAAATATTTAACCGGGAAATGGAAATCCAGTTTTTGTTTTTGGATGAAAAACAAACCAATGATATCGTTGTACAAAAAGCAATTGAGTATTTTGGCAAGGAAAATATAGAGATAAAAGATTAAGGGAGGATATTCGTTATGAAATTTAATCCTGGCGGTGGGGCCAATATGAATCAAATGATCAAGCAGGCCAAGAAAATGCAGGAACAAATGGCTAAAATGCAATCGGAACTGCAGGAAAAGGTTGTAGAAGCTTCCGCTGGTGGCGGGGCGGTGACAGCCAAAGTCAATGGACGGCAGGAATTGCTGGAAATTAAAATCAAGCCGGAAGTGGTTGACCCGGAAGACGTTGAAATGCTGGAAGATCTGGTTCTGGCAGTAATCAATGATGCTATCAAGCAGTCCCAGGACATGGTATCCGGTGAAATGTCCAAAATTACTGGCGGACTCAATATTCCCGGATTTTAAGTTGCCGAGGAGTTGAAAGTATGAGACTGGCCCGGCCGTTGGAAAACCTTATTGATCGATTGCAGAAGCTGCCGGGCATCGGCCCCAAGACGGCCCAGCGACTGGCTCTTTTTATACTGAAGATGCCGGTTGATGAAGCCCGACAACTTGCTCAATCGATCATTGTTGCTCGGGAAAAAGTATTTCCCTGCCCGCATTGCGGATTTTTAACCGATGAAAATCCTTGTTTGATTTGCCGTGACACGAGCCGTGACCGTAGTTTGCTTTGCGTGGTGGCAGACAGCAGTGATATCATCGCGCTGGAAAGAAGTGGTTATCGGGGACAGTATTATGCGTTAAATCGGGGGTTTAACCTGATGGACGATATCGATCTGGGGGACATAAATCTTCAGCCGCTGCAGCAATTGCTCGCCCGGGAAAAAATTAATGAAGTGATATTGGCTTTTAATCCGGATATGGATGGAGAGGTTCTTTCTCGTTACCTGGCTGTATCTTTACACCGCCAGGGAATCAAAGTAACGCGATTGGCCCATGGTCTTCCTGTCGGCGGAGATATTGAATTTGCGGATGAGATTACTTTGCGAATGGCCATCGAAGGAAGAAAAGAATGTATATAAGGCAGCTGAATGGCATAATATGCAATGAAATGGAAATCATCGCTATTATTGCCAGGAGGTTGAAGCCGTGTGTAACTTAATAAAATTTAAGTCCTGTCGGCTAGCTGCAAGCAAGCCGCATCAATTGTATGCAGATAAAGGAATTGATCTTGCAACAGTGAAGGAAGCCGGCAATGAATTACGACTGGCCTATCAAATTCTGTCACAGGCGGACGAAGAGGATATGGTTGATTACGCCGTATTTACAGTCAAAGCAGCAGAAAAGAGATACGGCTACCTGTTAAAAAAGTACAAGCAGCAGGAAAAACAAGAATTACTGCGGACAAAAGGAGGAAACATCTAGATGGCTACAGCAAATCTAGTAATGGCGATCCTGTTTTTGTTGTTCATTGTTTTCATTATTGCCCAATTGATTATGAAACCACTGAAACTTATATGGAAATTGGTTATTAATTCGGTGATTGGGTTGGCCTTGTTGGTATTAACCAATTATGTCGGGGCTTACTTCGATTTCAGTCTGCCACTCAATGTATTAACAGTTTTAATTGCCGGCTTTTTAGGAATACCGGGCATTTTATTACTGATTTGTTTTCAATTGCTGCTGTGATTGACAGCAAAATGTTATACAGCGAAAAGACGGAGGAGATCCGTCTTTTTTGAGTGAATGAATAAAAATGTGGAATATTACTATAGACAGGGTACTCTTTAAGTACTTAATACGGACAATTAATGGCCAAACATACCAGCTTTATGATGAACAATACATAAATGTGCGTATTATTTAATCAAAGGAACTTTAATATTGACGCACATTGATGACTAATTTATACTTAGAAAAGCTACATTAAAGAGCTATCAAAAAAACGGACAAGGCATAAATATTTGATATTTGCCCCGCGATAACGCAGGAGGTGTTGATATTCACGTTTAAGGAAGATGCCAGGATCGTTGAAGCATATATTGGAGAATACGCCAGCGGCAAAAGCGAAATGGCAATCAACAGGGCTCTGGAACTGAGCAGGCAAGGCCGACAGGTTACTCTGGTCGACTTGGATACAGTCGAGCCTTTTTATACTTTAAGACCCATAAAGCATCAATTGGAGAAGATGAATCTTAATATCATCAGTCAATCCCGGGAGGATTCCTTTGGGCTGGGAGAGACGGGTTCGATGCTTAATCCCAGGGCAAGATGGGCTTTGCGCAATAAAGGAGATATTATCCTGGATATTGGTTATGGAGTATTTGGCGCACGAACGCTCAATCTGGTGGAGGATGTTGACCAAACACCTGAATTAAAAGTCATAGCAGTTCTAAATGCCTCACGCCCCATGACCAATTCGCTCGACAGGATTTTGGAATATGTTGGCGGATTGGGAAGAGTCGACGGGATTGTAGCCAATACCCATATGGGAGACGAAACGACTCCTGAAATCATTAACACCGGCAATGAAATCATTGCTGAGGCGGCCCGAATTCTGCATTTGCCAGTTATATATACCGCCGTTGTTGAGGACTTTAAAGACAGCAAAATCAATGATTTTGGTATGTCGATAAAATATATAAAACGCTACATGCCATCAGCGATATGGTAGTGATGAATCAATTAACAAATCCGATTATAGGAGGTGCATTGGATAAATGCAGAGAGTAATTGGCGAGAGCAAAAAGTCATTTATGACTGGCAACGAAGCCGCCGCCTGGGCTTGTCTGGCAGCAGGCGCAGATATAATGTTTGGTTATCCTATTACTCCTCAAAATGAAGTAATGCATTACTGGACAAGAATGGCGCCTAAATACGGCAAAGGATTTTTACAGACAGAAGACGAACTTTCCGCCGGATTCACTGTTTGTGGCGGCGTACAGAGCGGCAAAAAAGCGTTTACCGCGACCGCCGGACCAGGGAATGTTCTGATGCAGGAACCCTTTGGCATGGCTGAGGCCATGCGGTTGCCATTATTGGCCATCATACAGCAGCGGGGAGGTCCTTCATCAGGTACCGTAGTCTACTCGCAGCAAGAAGTCACACTCACCACTTATGGAGGGAATGGCGAAGGACACCGTATCGTTTATTCAACCTCCAGCCATCAAGAGATTTTTGATTATATTATCAAGGGTTTTAACAATGCCTGGAAATACAGATTTCCGGTATTTATCCTCGGTGATGGTTACCAGGCCAAGATGCGCGAACCTTTGGAAATGTATGATCCGGAAACGCGCGGCATTGAAATGGTTGAACCTTATCCACTGATCGGCTTGGGTGGAAAAATCGGAGAAGAGCGCGGTCCCAGTCATCTGTGCAATATCTACAGCCTGGAGGAAGAATTATATGAAGTAATTACCAAAGTGCAGGCTGAATACGATGCATTGGCCCCCCAGATTATAGAATATGATGAGAAAAATTGTGAAGATGCAGATATTATTATTGTAACCCATGGGATTGTATCACGCGCGGCAGATGATGCAGTGAAGGCCTTGCGTGCCCAAGGAATTAAAGCCGGATACTTCAGACCCATAACCTTGCGCCCCTTCCCGCAAAAGGAACTGCGGGAGGCTATTGCCAAGAACGGTGCCAAGAAACTTATCATCGCAGAATCTGCCATCGGACAGCTGGAGCGTTTGGTCAAACAGGAAATCTACGGAGAAACAGCCAAAATCGAAACGCTGTTTATGCCCGGCGTTGGAATTATTGATAGTGATATTATTGATAAAGTAAAGTCTGTCTTGTAGAAAGGAGGTAAAACAATGGCTGTTCAAGCAATCCCGAAATCATGGTATCTTCCCAGTAAACCGCACAAATTCTGTCCCGGATGCGGACATGGTATTGTGCTCAAGGCGCTGGGTGAAGTAATAGATGAACTGGAAATACAGGACCAGGTTATATTCGGCTGTGACATCGGATGTTCGCTGCTGTCCTGGAATTTTTTTGCCTGCGACAGTACCCAGACCCATCACGGCAGAACGACTCCGGTTATGGTGGGCATTAAAAGATCCCGGCCTGAACTGGTATGTATTGGTTACATGGGTGATGGTGGGGGGTATTCAATCGGTTCCCAGCATTTATTGAATTCAGCAGTCAGAAATGAAAAGGTCACATTGATTTTGGTCAACAACACCAATTACGGTATGACTGGCGGGCAAATGGCCCCCACTACGCTGCCGGGGCAGAAGACGGAAACTTCTCCCTACGGCAGAGATCCCGAACAGACCGGATATCCTACCATGGGACCGGAATTTATTGCCCAGTTGACTCCGGATAGTGCCTATGTAGCCCGGGCTACGGTTTCAAAATACAAACAATTAAAAAAATACATCAGGAGTGCCTTGAGAAACCAGATGGAGGGGAATGGCTTCTCCTTTGTTGAGGTTCTTTCCACTTGTCCCACCAACTGGCGAACGAATGCACAGCAGACCTGGAACTTCCTTGAAGATGAAATGGAGAGATATTTCCCAGTGGGGGAATTAAAGAATCCGTTTGGAAAGGGGGATAAATAATGGCGCTATTTAAAATTGCTCTGGCAGGCGAAGGCGGACAGGGGGTACAATCAATTGCTGAAATTCTGGCCGAAGCTGCCTACAATGAAAACCAACAGGCCATATATATTCCCAACTTCGGATTGGAACAAAGAGGCGGAGTGTCCATCGCTTTTCTGCAGTTCAGTGACAAACGGATCGGAGCTCCCAAATTTCAGAAGGCAGATATTGTGATTGCCCTGAGCGAAAGGGCTGTAGCCAGAACCCTCGGCTATTCAGGAACAGAAACCCTTTATGTATATGACAGCAGTTTTAACATAAAAACCGAAGAATTGCCGCAGGAAGCCAAACAAATCATCGCTTTGCCGGCAATTGATACGGCAAACAACGAACTGCATCCCCGCGTATTCAATATCATTATTATGGGTGCGGTAATTGGGTTAAGCAATGTAGTTAGCTTTGAAGCGGCCAAAGAAGCTTTGGAGCATAAACTCGGTTATAAGTTTGAGAAAGATCCAAAACTGAGAGAATTAAACTTTAAAGCGCTGGAAATAGGACGGCAAATGGCCGAAAAATCCCTCAGGGAAGGGGTGCTCAGCAATGACTAAAACAACCGAAGCCATCACTTTTGAACTGGAGAAAGCAACCTTTAATATATTTCCGGAATACTGCAAAGGTTGTGGATTATGCAAGGAAAAATGCCCAAATCAGGTTATCGTCTGGTCAGATACACTTGGCGTTTATGGTACGCCTACGGTAAAACCAAAAGATGAAGACAGTTGTATAGCCTGCAGCATATGTGAAATGGTTTGTCCTGACTGTGCCATATCCATTATCAAGAAAAAGACCAGAAAAGCAATATAAGGCTAGTCCGAAACAAACTGTCCCCAAAGATTGGGGACAGTTTTTTAATCGGTTAATTTGTTCATAATCGGTGAAGGACTATTTATATATAGAAATAACAATAAAATTGTTACAAAACAAATCGGTCAATTCAATATGTTGCTTCCAGACAAACGGACACATAAATACTGAAGAAAATATAATAAGTTATCGAAAAAACCGTGTTATCAATCTTGACATAAAATTGTTCAGGTGTTATTATAATTCTTGCGCGGAACGAGAGGGAAGCGCGAGGATCTTGATAAAACAGAACAAAGAGA
>DAOTHZ010000038.1:0-19187 GCA_035447945.1 Syntrophomonas sp. | reverse complement strand
GCAATGATTTGCATCTGTTTCTGGCAGGTCTGGTTTATGGACTGGCAGCGGGATATCCGATGCGTCAGGCCATCAGGATAGCCACTGCCAGTGCTTCGAAAAATGAAATTTGATCATTATTAGATGAAAGATAGGGATTTCATTTTGCTTGGTTGTTATTCAAGAAGATGGGTAATTGAGGTGAGCAAAGTTGGACGGATTTGGTGAAAGACTGCGCGCAACCCGCGAATGGTTAGGCATTACCCTGGATGAGGTTGAGGCCGAAACCAAGATTCGCAAATTATATATTGAAGCGTTGGAAAATGAAAATTTTGCCATTTTGCCTCCCCAGGTGTATGCAATCGGCTTTGTAAAACAGTATGCCCGCGTATTAAAGCTGGACGAAGAACTCGTTTGCGCAGAATTCAAACAAGTTGCCTATCCCGAAGTCATCCCGGAACCGGTTGCTGAAAAACCGGTCAGAAAGCGCAGGAAGATTCAGTTGCCGCGGTTGCCTTACCGCAATCTGGCCGGGGCGGTGGTGTTTTTACTGCTGGCCATTTGGGTTGGCAATTTGTTTGCCAACTATCTGGGTGACAAAATGACGCCCGCACCGCCCGCCCCCCCGGTTCAAAGCGGGGAAAAGAATCCACCGGCTGCAGATCAGTCTGAAGCACCTGCCGCTGTGCCTATGGAAATCCGGGTCAAGGTCAAACCTGGCATGCAATGCTGGATAAGAGTTGTGACGGATGGTGGTAACAAAACCGAAATGACGCTGGCAGAAGAGCAGGAAGAGACGTTTACAGCCCGAGCAAACCTTCAACTCAGACTCGGCAATGCAGGTGCAGTTGATGTCACCGTGAATGGCAAACCCGTTGCTGCATTGGGCGAGATGGGGCAAGTCGTGGAAAAGGAATTTAAAAACAGTGACAACTATTAAGAACCATCAATACAAAATCGGTTTTATCAGTCTGGGATGTGCCAAAAATCAAGTTGATAGTGAAATTATGATTGCCAGATTGAAAAGTGCCGGGTACAAAATCGTTTCGAATATGGAAAGAGCAGATATAGTCATACTCAACTCCTGCGGGTTTATTGAAGATGCCCGGCAGGAATCCATTAATGCGATTATTGAAGCCGGACAGTTAAAAGAACGGGGAATGTTGCAATACCTGGTCTGTACAGGCTGTCTGGCCCAGCGCTATGGACAGGAATTGCTGGACGAACTGCCTGAATTGGACGGTCTGATTGGCATCTCCACCTTTCCTGCGATTGTCCAGCATCTTGAGCGCATCCTCCAGGGAGAGAGACTGCTGGCCATCGAGCCGCCTCCGCCATTATTTATTGAAAAAGGTCCCCGGGTATTGACAACTCCCCCCGGTTCTGCCTATTTAAAAATTACCGAAGGCTGTAACAATCGCTGCAGCTATTGTGCCATTCCACTCATCAGAGGCAATCTCCGTTCCCGGCCGGCTGGCGAACTGCTTGCCGAAGCCCGTGATCTGGCAGGAAAGGGCATCAAGGAATTGGTGCTGATCGGTCAGGATACGGCGGTATACGGCAAGGATCTGTCGGGCACGTGCGATTTGGGCGGACTGCTTCAGCAACTCAGCAAAATCGAAGAACTCCCGTGGATTCGTTTGCTTTACCTGCATCCCGCCCATATTGACCAGCGTATCATTGATACCGTGGCGGGCGGGGACAAGGTTCTCCCTTATTTGGATATTCCCATCCAGCATGCTGCCGACCCCATGCTTAAGGCCATGAATCGTAAACATAACGCGGCCGATCTAAAAAACCTTTTCTCTCGTCTGCGTGCCCAAGTTGATGGTTTGGTCCTCAGAACGACAGTCATGTTGGGCTTTCCCGGAGAGACGGAAGATGATTTTAAAATCCTGTATGACTTTCTGGGAGAAACGGAGTTTGACTGGCTGGGCGCGTTTGCCTTTACACCCGAGGCAGGAACACCTGCCGCCAACTTGGCCGGGCAGGTTCCGGAGGAAATCAAACAAGCCAGACTGGCCTCCATTATGAAATTGCAAAAAAAAATCACCCGTAAGAAAAATAAAAAGCGATTGCAGCAAAATTATGAGATACTTATATCATCACAGTTATCCCCGCATCTTTATCTGGGCAGGGGATATTACCAAGCTCCCGCTGTGGACGGAATTACCATGGTCAAAAGTGAACGCAGGCTGACCAAGGGAGAATTTATCAAGGTCGAATTAAAAGCCATACGGAATTATGACTTGATAGGAGAAATCGTGGATGAATTTACCAAATAGCCTTACCCTCCTGAGAATCTTTTTGGTACCGGTATTCGTGGTGGTATTAGTATTACATATCCCTTACGGTGATTTACTGGCGGCCATTATATTTGTGGCTGCTGCGTTGACCGATAGTCTCGATGGGTACCTGGCCCGCAAGTACAAGCAGGTTACCAAATTAGGGATTATTCTGGATCCAATTGCTGACAAACTGCTGATCACAGCCGCCCTGATCTGTCTGGTGGAATTGGGCAGACTGCAGGGTTGGATCGCTATCGTCATCCTGGGACGGGAATTTGCCGTTTCAGGGCTGAGAGCTGTCCGGGCGGAAGAAGGCATCATCATACCCGCCAGCAAATTGGGCAAATTCAAGACCATATCGCAAATTGTGGCGGTCATCATCATTATTCTGGAAAGTCTTTACCCGCCGCTGCATATCATCGGCGTATGGGCCATTTACATCGCCCTGGCCATCACCGTTATATCCGGTCTGGATTATTTTATGAAATTTCGGAGCAGTGAAGACCAAAACCAATAAACCCGGCTTATTTACGATACATTGGCTAACCGGCTGATGTATCGTTTTGTTTTCTGATCGATTGCCTGCAAAAGCCTGCCTTGCCATAAATTGAACCTCATAATTACGGCTATTCACGTGATATAATGGGTTCGTAAAGGTGGTATGGTGATGAAAAACCATGAAATCAAGGTTGCCCTGGTGTTGCTGGGGTTGTTGCTTACACTGGGATTGCTGGTCGGCGGACAAAAAATATATCGGGCTGACATGGTGGAAAAACCGGTGGTGAAACAACTGCTGGCGCTGCCTTGTGTGGATGAGGCAGTGCTGTGTAATGACCAGGGCCGCAACACCATCAACGTTCACATGCAATCAGTGGACAACCTGAAACAAGCTTACAATGAGATCGATCAGATAATGGCCGCGAAATTTCCCCGCGGAAATTATGGAATTGTGCTTGACGACCAGCGTAATGCCGCGCTGCAAAATGAATGGGAGCAGTTGGAATTGGCCTTGTATGAAGCGATTGCCTCCAACCAGTATGTTGCTTTGGAGCAGCACCTGAATGCGGTCGCCGCACGTAATGGTTTTACTTGTCAACTGCAAATCGATACGCAGCATCTTTTTGTGCACCTTCAGCGCGGCGAACAATTCCTGTACGAAATTATTGAGCGCCAACCTCCAGACAGTATTGAAGCAGCGAATGGGGAGAAATCATGATGAAATCTATTTTGATTGGAGCCGGTCTGGGCATAATGATCTTCTTGTGGCTGAATGGCTTCAATATGACCCCGGTCATCGTCGCCGCCGCCCTGATCTTTGCCGTGCTTTATCTGTTGCCGGGACAGGGCAGGATGAAATTGTCCAACAGCGACGAGCGGCGGGACAAGCAAAGCGTGCTTGAGTTTACCGAAATCGGAGGACAGGACAGTGCCATCAATGAATTGCAGGAGGCCCTGCAGTTTGTCATGCAACCAGAAAAAATCGATCATATGGGAATCAGGCCACTGAAAGGCATCCTGCTGGCCGGACCGCCCGGGACCGGCAAGACGCTGCTGGCCAGGGCCGCTGCCAGTTTTACCAGTTCAGCTTTTGTGGCTGCTTCCGGCAGTGAATTTATTGAGATGTATGCCGGGGTGGGTGCCAAACGGATTCGGCAGATCTTTGCCTCCGCTCGTCAGGAGGCCCGAAAATTAAATAAAAAAAGTGCCATTATCTTTATTGATGAACTGGAAGTGTTGGCGGCCAAACGGGGAAGTCACAGCGGACACATGGAATACGATCAAACCCTCAATCAACTGCTGGTGGAAATGGATGGGCTGACCCAAAACCGTGACCCCCGCATTCTGTTGATTGGGGCAACCAATCGGCCCGACCTGCTGGATCCGGCGGTTCTGCGCCCGGGACGGTTTGACCGGCAGGTTCAGGTTGATTTGCCTGATCGCTGCGGACGCGGCAAGATCCTGGCGATTCATACCCGTAACAAGCCGCTGGATCCGACTGTTGATCTGGATGACATCGCCCGGGCCACCTTTGGTTTTTCCGGCGCCCATCTGGAGAGCCTGACCAATGAAGCTGCCATATTGGCAATGCGGGAAAACAGTACCCTGATTCAGCAAACCCATTTTCGCGAAGCCATCGATAAAGTCATGATGGGTGAAAAGCTTGACCGTCAGCCGTCATCCAGTGAAATGGAAAGAATCAGCATCCATGAGAGCGGACACGCCTTGGTGTGTGAATACCTGGAGGAGGGTTCGGTCGCCTCCCTGACCATCATTCCGCGCGGCAAAGCGCTGGGGTATATGCGCCGCTCACCGCAGGATGATCAGTATTTGTACACGTATGAAGAACTGGAACAACAGATCATGATCATGCTGGCCGGGGCGCTGGCAGAGGAAATCGCATTTGCCAGCCGCAGCAGCGGCGCCCGCAATGATTTTCAGCAAGCCTGGCAGGTGGCCCGGGAGATGATCAGCAGTGGGTTGTCTTCCCTGGGGGTAGTGGACGATGACAGCCTTCCGGCTGAAGTGGTATATAAAGAAGGCAAACGCATCATTACAGCCGCTGAAAATAAAACCCGCGACCTGCTGCAAGACAATCGGGAGCGCTTGATTCTCCTGGCATCCGGTCTGCGCCAGCAGGAAAGCCTGGGCAGGGCAAGCCTGGAAAAGATTCTGTATGCTTCGTAAAAACAGATGAACAGTAAATGAAAACCGGACCTGGGTCCGGTTTTTGCTGTCTTGTCAACAACTAAA
This sequence comes from Syntrophomonas sp., assembly GCA_035447945.1. Taxonomy (GTDB): domain Bacteria; phylum Bacillota; class Syntrophomonadia; order Syntrophomonadales; family Syntrophomonadaceae; genus Syntrophomonas_B. Next base: position 14,169 of record DAOTHZ010000038.1, on the reverse strand, counting down.
AATGTATTAACGACAATCGTCAAGTCTATGCTAAGCTATATGAATAATCGGGTGATTTGCGAATGAACAAGGAGTGGGGTTCGTGCCAAAAGTATTTATCATTTCCACCGGAACAGAATTGTTGCTGGGAACCACCCACGACAGCAATTCCGAATATCTGGCCCAGCAATTGGAGGACATTGGCCTGAGAGTCGCGGGCAAGGTTACCGTTGGGGACAGCCGCGAACAAATCCAAATGGCCTTTGCTGCCGGATTGGAAACGGCGGATATCATAGTTTCCACGGGAGGCTTGGGACCAACCTTTGATGATTTGACCAAGACAGTGGCCTGCGAGTTAATGGGATGCAGCCTGGTGGTCAGACCTGAGGAAGAACAGCGGCTGCGGGATTTTTTCGCCCAACGGCGGCGTCCCATGCCGGAAATCAATATGAAGCAAGCCATGTTTCCAGTCGAAGCAGAAGTTTTGAGCAATACCCAGGGTACCGCCCCCGGCATGTATTTGCGCCGACAAAACAAGCTGCTGATTCTGTTGCCGGGACCACCGCGGGAAATGACCAGGATGTACCTGAGTGAGGTCAAACCTCGTCTGGAAAGAGATTATGCTGATCAACTGCAAAAAGTGCTGCGCCGGACCATCAAAGTCATAGGACCTGGTGAATCCCAAGTCGAAGAGATGCTGGCCGATATGCTGAATAATTCATCAGGCTATTCGGCGGCTTTGCTGGCACAGGAAGGCGAAATTCATATCAAGCTTGCCATCGCGGGCGGGCAATCAACCGACAGTATACCGCGCCTGAATGAATTGACGAAATTGGTTCAGCACAAAATGCACAAACATATCTTTGGCTATGATGATGAAACCCTGCCCGAACAAACCGGCAAACTGCTGGCAGCCCGGGGTCGGAAACTGGCCGTAGCCGAGTCTTGTACGGCCGGTATGCTGGGCAGCATGATCACCGAAGTTTCAGGCAGTTCGGATTACTTTTGGGGAGGGGTCATTACTTACAGCAATGACAGCAAAATGAAACTTCTCAACGTACAAGCATCCACTCTGGAACAATACGGAGCCGTCAGCCAACAGACCGCGGAAGAAATGGCCCGGGGCATACGGCAATTGTCAGGAGTTGATTACGGCCTGGCCATTACCGGGATTGCCGGCCCTTGCGGAGGCACCCGGGAAAAACCGGTAGGCTTGGTATACGTTGCCCTGGCAGGGGCACAAACGTGCCGTGTCAGGGAATTAAAACTTGGCGGGTCCCGCGAAATCGTTCGCAGGTTGTCCGCCAAATCGGCCCTGGATTTGCTGCGCCGCCATATTGATTGACAGGAGGGATTGCCATGAGAGTTTTTGCAGCCATTCCGCTGCCCGATGACATCAAGCAATACGCGCGTATGATGCGCAACAAACTGGGAATAGCCCGACCGGACATCAAATGGGTTGAATATCAAAACTACCATTTAACCGTGAAGTTTCTCGGCGAAGTGGATTTTAATGACCTGCCGGAAATCAAACGAAATCTGCGTTTGGCGGCGGATTCTTCCCCGGCCCATAATCTATCGGCAGGCGGGATCGGTTTTTTCCCTAACCAGGCGCAACCAAGGGTAATGTGGATGGGAATCAAGGGAGAGATCAATAAAACCGAATTTCTTTGTGACCGGGTAGATGCTTATTTGTCCCCGCTGGGATTTGCCCCGGAAAAGGATCATCGCCTGCATCTAACACTCGGCCGCATCCGCTCGGACAAAAATCTCAAAGAGATGTTAAATCTGCTGGAAAAGTATCCTGACCGGAATAAACTGCGCAGCTTTAGAGTCGAACAATTTTATCTGATGCAGAGTGTGCTGGATGGAAACGGGCCACAGTATCATGTTTTGGATACATATACATTAAATGGATAAAATTTGTTGACAGACAAGAAAAGTCTGTATATAATGATAAAAACGAACAAATGTTTGAGGAGGAATTGCTGTGGACAACAATGAGATTATGCAGGGTAGGACAGAGGCTTTAAACAATGCCATCCGGAACATTGAAAAAATATATGGCAAGGGTTCCATTATGAAACTGGGAGAATCCACTACCATGAATATTGAATCCATCTCCACCGGATGCATGTCACTCGATCTGGCGACCGGAGTGGGTGGATTGCCGCGAGGCAGAGTCATCGAAATATTTGGACCGGAGTCATCGGGAAAAACCACAGTCACCCTGCATGTTATCGCCCAGGCGCAAAAAGATGGTGGCATAGCGGCTTTTATTGACGCAGAACATGCGCTTGATCCGATGTATGCCAAGCAATTGGGGGTCGACATCAACAATCTGCTGGTCTCCCAGCCGGACAGCGGGGAACAAGCCCTGGAAATCGCTGAAGCTTTGGTGCGCAGTAATGCCATTGATGTGATTGTTATTGACTCTGTTGCTGCGCTGGTTCCCAAAGCCGAACTTGATGGCGAGATGGGCGATGTGCATGTTGGCTTGCAAGCCCGACTGATGTCCCAGGCCTTGCGCAAATTGACAGCGCACATCGGCAAATCGACTTGCTGTGTGATTTTTATCAACCAGATCCGTGAAAAGGTTGGCGTCATTTACGGTAATCCGGAGGTCACAACCGGCGGGCGGGCATTGAAATTCTATTCTTCCATGCGTCTGGAAATTCGCAAGGGCGAACCGATAAAAATGGGCAATGATATTACCGGCAACCGCACCAAAGTGAAAGTGGTCAAGAACAAGGTGGCCCCGCCCTTTAAATCAGTCGAATTTGATATTATGTATGGAACCGGTATATCCCGGGAAGGCGACCTGCTGGATGTAGCCAGTGAATTGAACATCGTACAAAAAAGCGGTTCCTGGTATTCTTATGATGGAGAGCGAATGGGACAGGGACGGGAAAACGCCAAGGAATATTTGAAAAACAATCCGGAAATATTCCTGACTTTGCAGAAATTGATTCGGGAAAAAATGTTTCCAACCGTCGCCAAGATAGAAACAGAGGAAGCTTGACACGCTCTGGGAAACTAACTAAAATCTAAGTAGGCTAAAAGACAAAGCCTCACTTAGAAACTTGACCATATTGACACTGACTTTATATATATAATTTATTTCAGGCAGACAAGGTGAACGGCGTGTCGGAGTTTTAGCAAGTTCTACGAACTGCTGATCATTATAAATTGTATATTTGTGCTCGTATAAGGTTAGGTGAGTTTGTTATCCTCCAACTGAGACAGCTTTTTTTAAGAGCAAAAGCTGGCTCAGATCCATGGAAAACAATAAATAGTGAGGATTTTCTTAAAGCCGGGTGTTTGTACTCGGCTTTTCTATTTTCAAATGAAGTATGCAGGAATATAAAGGGAGGTGAAAAAAATCAATCCATTAGTCGTTTTAGTAATAAGTATTATTGCCTTGGCAATTGGCATTGCTGGCGGTTATTACCTAAGGAAAATCGTTGCCGAGAGCAAAATGGGGTCGGCAGAAGAAGAGGCTGCCCGGACCATTGATGAAGCCACCAAAGAAGGGGAAGCCAAAAAGAAAGAACTCCTCCTGGAAGCCAAAGATGAAATTCATCGCAATCGCCAGGAATTTGAAAAGGATTTACGGGAGAGAAGAAGAGAATTGGATCGCCTCGAGCGACGCGTATTACAAAAAGAGGAATTGGTCGAAAAGAAATCCGAGAATATTGAAAAGAAAGAACAAAATCTGGTTGAAAAAGAAAAGGATATCGAAAAAACCCAGCAGGATCTGCAATTGATTTTAACCCAGCAACTCAAGGAACTGGAACGTTTATCCGGATTGACTTCGGAAGAAGCCAAAGAATTGTTATTACACAATGTCGAGCAGCAAATACGCCAGGAAACGGCGGTTATGATAAGAACGCTGGAAGCAGAGGCGAAAGAGGAAAGTGACAAACGAGCGAAAAACATCGTTTCCCTTGCGATTCAGCGTTGTGCGGCAGACGTCGTTTCGGAAACGACGGTGTCTGTTGTGGCGCTGCCCAATGATGAGATGAAAGGCCGTATCATTGGACGCGAAGGCCGCAACATTCGCACTTTTGAAACTTTGACCGGGGTTGACCTAATCATTGATGATACGCCCGAAGCAGTCATTTTGTCAGCTTTTGATCCGGTACGGCGAGAAACTGCACGTTTGGCGCTGGAACATCTGGTATCCGATGGCCGTATTCATCCGGCTCGTATTGAAGAGATGGTGGAGAAGGCCAAAAAAGAAGTGGATCAGGAATTAAAGGAAGTCGGCGAGCAGGCGGCTTTTGAAGTCGGGGTACATGGACTGCATCCGGAATTGATCAAACTGCTGGGCAGATTAAAATATCGTACCAGCTATGGTCAGAATGTGCTCAAACATTCCATTGAAGTTGCTCATTTGGCAGGCGTCATGGCGGCTGAGCTGGATGTGGATGTGGCACTGGCCAAACGTGCCGGCTTGCTGCATGATATCGGCAAAGCAGTTGACCATGAAGTAGCCGGACCACATGTGGAAATCGGCGTTGATCTGGCTAAAAAATATCGCGAAAGCAAAGACGTCATTCACGGGATTGAAGCCCATCACGGCGATATTGAGCCGCATACCATTGAAGCTGTTCTAGTACAGGCAGCCGATGCCATTTCAGCCTCGCGTCCGGGTGCCAGAAGAGAAACATTGGAAAACTATATCAAACGTCTGGAAAAACTCGAAAATCTGGCGGATTCTTTCGCTGGCGTGGATAAATCATTTGCCATTCAGGCCGGCAGAGAGATCAGAATCATTGTCAAACCGGATGAGATTGACGATCTGGAAACCATCACCCTGGTCAAGGATATTGCCCGCAAAGTGGAACAGGAGTTGGATTATCCCGGACAGATCAAGGTCATGGTCATCAGGGAAACACGCCAGGTGGAATTTGCCAAATAATCAGCTATAATAACTGCTGCGTAAACCCAAGGGTTTTAACATGAAAAAATCGGGAAGCCTGTGATTGAGACGGAATTGCGTTGATTGAACGGGCTTCCCGTATTTTATCCAGGCAATTCTTTTTTCTGTTAAACAAAAGGAAATACAGACATTTGCACCGGTTTGCTTTAAATTACCATGCCAGGCGGGCAGGAAAAGCATACGGACATACCGAATTTTCAAAGCATACATTGCAACAAGGGGATTAAAATCAAATGGACATTGAAGCAGCTTTAGACGCAGTAATATCAGTTTTTATTCGCAATCCGGAAATCAGTTCCATACAATACCAGGCTGAACAAAACGTTATCGCCATCGAAATGATCATTACAGAAAATATTGACGTCCAAGATAATTTGATGATATGCCGCAATCTGGAAGCGGCTCTGGGCATGATACATAAGCTGCGGGGAACGGAACCCAAAAAATTAGGTATAGAATTAAACAATCAAGGCAATATTGGTATTCTGGTTTTACGGCGGGACGCGTTAACGCTGAGTGAAGAAGAAGTCGATTTATATGTACAACTGGCTGGCCAGAAGTTTGAAGCCATGCTGCTCCGGGAAAACGACAGGAACAGCTTGCTGAAAAACCGTTTTGATGATATAAAAAAACAACTGCTGCAAAGTCTTAACCAGCCCGACCGTTTAACGCGTAACATTTTTGCGTATCGCGACCGAGGCAAGATGTTTGTATTTGACAGATAAATGGAGGTACACAATTTGAATATACTGGTGATCGGAGATATTGTGGGCAAACCGGGAAGAGAAATCCTGAAAAGTCTGCTTGCCTGGGTCCAGAAAAAATACCAGATTGATTTTACCATCGCCAATGGTGAAAATGCCGCCGGTGGGCGCGGGCTTACCCTGGAGGTGAAGAACGAATTGTTGGGGATGGGGATTGATTGTCTGACGATGGGCAATCATGTGTGGGACAACAAAAACATCTTTACTTTTATTGATGATGAGCCGCGTTTGATCCGACCGATCAATTATCCGGGTGATTGTCCGGGTCAGGGTATGCATATATATAATGCAGGATTTAACAAGAAAATAGCCGTCATCAATGCCAGCGGCAGAGTCTTCCTGCCTGCCCTCGATTGCCCCTTTCGAGCGCTGGATGAAGCGCTGCAGGAGGTTGAAGCGTCTGCCGACTATATTCTTGTAGATTTCCATGCCGAGGCTACTTCCGAAAAGGTAGCTTTTGGCTATTATTTGGACGGCAGAGTGTCTGCCGTTGTCGGCACCCATACCCATATTCAAACCGCGGATGAACGGATTTTGCCTCAAGGAACAGCGTACATTACAGATTTAGGAATGACCGGTCCGATCGATTCCATTTTGGGAATGGAAAAACAACCCATTATCGAACGTTTTTTAAATGCCCGGCCCAGCCGTTTTCAGGTTGCCGAGGGCCCGGCTCACCTGCAGGGCGTTGTGATCGAATTGGCGGAAGATCGCAGACAGGCCGTCAGAATCGAAAGAATTTCGCATATATTAAGCAATAAAGGGATTACATGAAAATTTATCCATAGTCTCGCTGGAAAAAAGAAGGAATTACTGAAAGAAATGAGAATATACTTCTATATAAGCAACCAATCACAATAAAGATCGTTTTTATATTGAGGAGGTTTTATTAATGGAAGTATTAAAAGTTTCAGCGAAATCGAGCCCAAATTCGGTTGCAGGAGCATTGGCAGGGGTTCTGAGAGAAAAAGGATCTGCGGAAATACAAGCGATTGGTGCGGGAGCCATTAATCAAGCGATTAAGGCCATTGCCATTGCCCGTGGTTTTGTAGCTCCCAGTGGAATGGATTTGATTTGTGTGCCTGCGTTTACGGATATTATGATTGATGGCGAAGAGAGAACTGCTATCAAGTTAATCATTGAGCCCAGATAATCAGCCAGATAAAGAAATAGGTTAGAACCTGCGTTGCAGCAGGTTCTTTATCTTGCCTGTCTGGAAATCTCTGTTCTCAATCATTTAATTGCCGGGATGAGGCAAGCCATCGTTTATGCTTCAACGAAAAAACTAATTTCATTAAATTTATAAAGGAGAGAATCGATTTGCCAATTGCCGACTTGCATTGTGATACGATTTCGTTTCTCACCCAAAACCAACTGCGACTTGCCTGCAATCATGGACAGTATGATTTGCAACGTGCTGCCCAGGCAGGTATTGGATTGCAGTTTTTTGCCATGTTTACGATGCCGGATGAACCTGATCGGGCATTACGAGCGATTTCAAAACAATTGAACCGGTTTTATCAGGAAGTGGAAGCAAACGAGGAAAAAATCAAGCTGGTTACCAGCTTTCAGGATATCAAGACAGCGGATCAAGCTGGAAAAATCAGTGCAATCCTGCATCTGGAAGGAGCGGAATGCCTGGGCAGCGATCTGGACACGCTCCATCTCTTGTATCGCTGGGGCTTGCGCAGCATCGGCCTGACTTGGAATGCCCGCAATCAATTTGCCTGCGGGGTTGCCGAAGGGGATGCCGGCGGCGGCTTGAGCAAACTGGGACGCATGCTGGCAGAAGAAATGGACCAACTGGGGATGGTTATGGATCTGGCCCATATGGCCAAGGCATCTTTTTATGATGTGCTGGAATACTACAATAAACCGGTATTGGCAACCCATGCCAATAGCTTCCGGCTTTGTCCGCATCCGCGCAACCTGGACGACGATCAATTGAAAAAACTGGCGGAACACAGGGGTTTGATCGGGATTACCCAAGTGGCCGATTTTGTTGGTATGGAACGTCAGGATGAAGCAGCCATGCTCGATCACCTGGTTTATATCGCGGATCTGATTGGGGTCGACCATGTGGCATTGGGTTCGGATTTTGATGGCGCTGACAAGATGATCATCAAAGATGTGAGCGGATATCAGCAATTGCCGCAACTGATGAAAAAACGAGGCTTTAGTCAAGAAGAAACGGAAAAGATTCTCTATCGAAATGTAGTCAATACGTTGGCAAGTATTTTAATGTAAGGAGTTCATGATGCGCTGCGAATATGACTTGCATGTTCACTCCACTTATTCAGACGGCACACTCAGCCCGCCCGCCTTGCTGGCCCAAGCGATGGAGATTGGCTTGACCGGCATTTCGATTACCGACCATGACACCCTTGACGGATTACAGGAAACGCTGGCTTACATTGCCGATCATACAATAAAGATAGATTATATTCCAGGCGTGGAATTAAACACCGAACCCGAGGAAGAAGGCAACGAAATTCATATTCTCGGTTATTATATTGCCCATGAAAACCGCGGTTTTCACCAGCGACTGGCGGAAATTCGGGAACAAAGAAAAAACCGGGCCATAAAAATCGTGGAAAAATTGAATGCTTTGGGATGTAAACTGGACTTTGCCAATGTATCCCGCCAGGCTGGAAGCGATCTAATTGGACGACCGCATATAGCCATGGCCATGGTGGAGGCCGGATATGCAAAAAGCATGGCAGAAGTTTTTGAACAATACATTGGTTATGGGCGGCCCGCCTACGTAAGGCGCTATAAATTTCCGCCCGGGGAAGCTATTGAATTGATCAAATCGAGCGGTGGCATAGCGGTTCTGGCTCATCCTGGTTTGATCAAAAACCAGGCTTTGATTGGCAACCTGATAAAAGCAGGAATTGAAGGAGTGGAAACTTATTATCCCCAGCATACGGAGCAACAGACCACCGCTTACTTGAAACTGGCGGAGGAACATAAGTTGCTGATAACGGGAGGTTCTGACTACCATGGTCCAGGCAGCAGCGAAAGTCGTGCCCACTTGGGCGGATCTGGAATAGATTCTGTATTAATGGCAAAATTGAAAGCCTATAAATATAAATAGCATAATTTATGAAAAAAAATTAATGTTTGCAGGAAAGTGCCCTGCCTGTGTTGAATTAAGTAATTTATTGTGAATGTTCAACGAAAGGTAGGGGTAGGATGAAGAAAAAAACCGGGATATTTATAGCAACATTATTATTATGGACATGTATGAGTGCAATCGCACTGGCAGTTCCAGCCAACTACACAGTACAAGCCGGTGATTCCTTGTGGAAAATCTCCAATCAATTTGGAGTCAGCATAGATCAAATCAAAAAGTTAAACGGCTTGCAGTCTGATTCGTTACAGATTGGGCAGAAACTCATCCTCAGCAGCATTGCCAATCAAACACCGGCACCAGCACCGGCACCTGCGCCGGCAGTAAATGCACCCGCTGCGTCCGGCACAGATGTTTATGTTGTCAAGAGCGGCGATACGCTCTGGGCCATTGCCCGTCAGTTTGGAACCAGCATTGCCAATATCAAGGAGATCAATGGGTTAACCACGGATGCTCTGAAAATTGGTCAAACTCTAAAAATCAACGCTTCGGCGGCAGTCGTTGCCGTACCGGTATCAAGATCCGGTGATTCAGCCAGTGCGGCCAGACTTTTGGAAGATGCAGCCCAGTATCTGGGAACCCCATACAAATACGGCGGCTCAGGCCCGGGTGGATTTGATTGCTCCGGCTTTACAAGCTTCCTTTATGCCCGTGCCGGTTACAGTCTTCCCCGAACAGCTGCCGGGCAATACAGTGTTGGTGCGGCTGTCGCGCAAAGTGAACTGCAGCCGGGTGATTTATTGTTCTTTGCCGGAGGCGGCAAGGGGATTGATCACGTAGGTATATACGCCGGCAATGGCCAGATGATTCATTCGAGTTCACCCCGCAGCGGCGGTGTAATCTATACACCATTGAGTTCTTCCTATTACGCAAAATCCTATGTCGGAGCCAGAAGGGTTCTGCGCTGATGTAAGGCCATTTATGACAATCATGAGGTGACCAGATGGAACAGGAACTGTTCGGGATCCCATCTACCATATTGGGAAAAGAAGACTGGAAAGAACTGGTGAGGCGAGAAGATACCATCGGCCCGGAGCAATTACTCAACGAGATATTGTCCAAACGTTTATGGAGCAATGCAGAAATTGTCTGGGTGATTAAACGGATGGTATATTTTTATGGTAAAAAAGATCATCTGCTGAAGAAGGCCCCTGCTGATCGACTGTTTATGAATATGGTTGATATTTTACGCTGCTTTTTTCTCGTAATGGACAAAGAAGATCCTGCGCTGGATGATAACATACGCGCTTATATGTCCAGCAAGATAGCTGATTCGACTTGGGGGATTAATCAACGTACCCGGGAATATTTAGAGAAATTCTAAATGAAATAATTGGCTGTTTTACGGGGGATGTAAATGATGAAAAAGGGGACCAGGGAACAGAATATCAAAAAAATAATCAATATGGAAGACAGAATCATCAAGTGCGATCGCTGTCAGTCATTGACCCGCTGCATCCGCAGACCGTCACTGGGAAAAGGGGATTTGGAACCGGAACTGTTAATGGTGTTTGAATATGATAACCCTTTTACGATGAAGCGGGAAGCAGTGCTCAATCTCAGAGATACCATCAAGAATCATCTGGGAACCGAAAAGATTTATTACATCTTTTTGGCCCGCTGTCAGCCCAAAGCATGTGCAGTTCGCGAAAATGCCAATTGTTACATGTCCAACAAGCTGATTGACAAAGAGCTTAATTGCCTGCTGACCAATGCAAAATGTGAAGGAATTCCAATCAAGCCTTCGGTTGATGTGCTTATGAACTGCCTGCCCTACCTGATGGAAGAGATTGAAATCTTACAGCCTGAGTATGTCATCTTGTTTGGCAATCGGGTGGGAGATTATGTCCTGAAATCCTGCGGGTATTTTGAGCGGGCCGAGAACAACCACGCTTTTAATTATAATGGCAGTCATTTCATGATCAGCGTGGAGGAAACCAATTTTACCGAAGAACATGCCCTGGAGTTAAAAGCGCTGATGCAAGCACAGGCATAATGCGCAATGATATATAGCAAAATCCGCAAAATATATAAAACGGCCGCAGTATAACTGCGGTTTTTTTATTTCTTGTATGATTCATCCAAATGCTTGTCCAATGTCATTTTATCGTTTTTCCCCGAATAACTATTTGACAATAAGGTTTTACAAGGGAGACGTAAAAATGACAAAATATGCCTGGTGGAACGTGACGTTTGCTGAGATCGCCAAACTGCTCAAAACGGATGCTGAAAACGGTCTTGCCGAACCAGAAGCGCTGCGGCGCCAGGAATTGTTCCCCAATCGCATTGTCTCATCCCCCCCGCTCCATCCCGCCTTCCTTTTGTTGGATCAGTTTACCGATACCATGGTGCTTGTTCTGCTGGTTGCCACCGTAATTTCCGGACTGATCGGCGCAATGGGAGATGCCATTACCATTATGGCAATCGTTGTGCTGAACGCTGTTCTCGGTTTTATACAGGAATACCGGGCAGAAAAATCGCTCGAAGAGATAAAGAAACTGGCTTCGCCAACAGCTGTCGTAATTCGCAGCGGACTTCGCAAGAGGATTGCGGCTGCCGAGGTCGTGCCCGGCGATCTGATAATCATCGAAGCCGGCGATAAAGTGCCAGCTGATTTGCGGTTGGTATACAGCAGCAATCTGGAAGTGGATGAATCTGCTTTGACAGGCGAGTCCCTCCCAGTCAGCAAAAAAGCGGACCAACTTCTTGCCCGGGAGACCGGACTGGCTGATCAAATCAATATGTGTTTTATGGGAACAGCTGTTACCCGCGGCCGCGGCCGCGCTCTGGTAATCGCCACCGGCATGGACACCGTGATGGGAGAGATTGCGGCCATGATGAAAGAGCCGGGCAAAGTCCTGACCCCCCTGCAGAACAGATTGGATCAATTGGGTAAAGTCTTAATTATCGTTTGCATTGCTGTTTGTGCCCTGGTGGCAGGACTAGGAATCCTGCGGGGGGAAGGGTGGCTCACCATGCTCATGGCAGGAATCAGTCTGGCCGTTGCCGCCATTCCGGAAGGACTGCCGGCAATTGTTACGGTAGTGCTGGGACTGGGCGTCCAGAGGATGGCCAAACAAAATGCCATCATCAGGAAATTGCCGGCAGTTGAAACGCTTGGCTGTACGACAGTGATTTGCTCTGACAAAACCGGAACGCTTACCCGTAATCAGATGACGGTAAAAAAAATAGCTGCCTACGACCTGGAAATGGAGATAGCGGGAGAAGGTTATCAAAAAGAAGGGAAATTTACTTATCAGGGTCAAACGATAAATCCGCTGCATATCAGGAGCGTTCAAATGATCATTACTGCAGCCCTGCAATGCAATCAGGCTGTGCTGCAAAAGGGGAAAACCGGCTGCGAAGTAGAAGGCGATCCCACCGAAGGTGCATTGCTGATTTTAGCAGCCAAAGCCGGTCTGCAGCAACGTCTGCCAATCTTGCGGGAGATTCCGTTTGATGCCAACCGCAAACGCATGACCGTAGTTGTGCAACAGCAGGGTGAATATCTGGTTCTGGTCAAAGGTGCGCTGGATGTCCTGCTTCCTTTTTGTGAGCAGGTAATGCAGGCGGATGGAGTTCATCGCTTGGAACAAAAAGAGCGCAGTTATTTCCTGCAACGGCAAACCCAATGGGCGGAAGATGCCATGCGCGTGCTAGGTTTTGCTTACAAGACTTTGCCAGCCGGGTCATGGGAAAAAATGAGTGACGAGCAATTGGAATCAGGCTTGATTCTATCCGGGATCTGCGGTATGATTGACCCTCCCCGTAAAGGAGCGGCGCGCTCCATCAAACAATGCCTGACAGCCGGCATTATTCCGGTGATGATTACCGGCGATCATCCTTTAACCGCCAGCGCCATCGCTCGCAGTATCGGTCTGGTCTCTGGTCGGGAGGTGCTGCGCGGGCCTGAAATCGATCAACTCGATGATGAGCAATTGTATAGACGGGTCATTCGAGACCGGGTGGTGGCCAGAGTCACGCCCCAGCACAAAAACCGCATCGTCCAGGTGCTTCAGTTCCATGATCAGGTAGTTGCCATGACCGGTGACGGCATCAATGATGCGCCTGCTATAAAATCTGCCGACATTGGTATTGCTATGGGGATCAGCGGTACCGAAGCAAGCAAGGAAGCCTCCTCCATGGTACTGACAGATGATGACTTTTCTACCATTGTGAAAGCTGTTCATGAAGGCCGGGCCATTTATGATAATATCAGAAAGTTTATTCGTTATCTGCTGGGTTGCAACATCGGCGAAGTATTGGTCATGTTGCTGGCATCATTGCTGGCGCTGCCGCTGCCGCTGCTGCCGATTCAGATTCTGTGGGTAAATCTGGTTACCGACGGTCTGCCTGCCATGGCTTTGGGGGTTGAACCACCTGAACCCGGCATCATGAAACGCAAGCCCCGTTCCAAAAACGAGAGTATTTTTGCCCACCATTTGGCGCTGACGATTTGCAGTCGGGGAATCTATATTGCCGTGATCACAATTGCCACTTTTTTGCTTGCCTGGGGCTGGAGCGCAGCGCAGGGAACGGAGGGACTTCATCTGGCCCGGACCATGGCTTTTACCACCTTGGTATTTGCCCAGTTGTTTTATGTTTTTGAATGCCGTTCGGAAAAACTGTCTCCTTTTGAGCTCGGTTTCGGTAAAAACAAATTCTTGCTTGCCGCATTATGTTTTTCAATTCTAATGCAGCTGAGCGTGATTTATTTACCATTTTTTCAAGACATTTTTAAAACCGTGCCGCTGCAGCCCTGGCACTGGCTGCTCATTCTGTCCCTGTCAGGGATGAAGTTTCTGGGACGATTGTTTGTGTATACCTGGCAAAGGGTTTTTGTTTCCCCCGGGAGATATGTTAAAATGGGATAGCTGTTCAAAAACTGGTAAATGAGCGCTAATCCGGCGTAATAGGAGGAGAACGATGGAATTTGTAAAAATGCATGGTCTGGGCAACGATTTCATTATTGTTGAAGCAGCATCCTGGAAAGACGCCGACCCGCTGCAAAAGTATTCACCTTGGCTGTGCAATCGCAATTTTGGCATTGGCGCCGATGGCCTAGTCGTCATCGGCCCGGAGCAAGAGATGGATATATTTATGAGAATCTTCAACCCAGATGGCAGTGAACCTGAGATGTGCGGCAATGCCATTCGCTGTGTAGCCCGCTATGCTTATGAGAAAGGCTGGGTCAGGAAAAAAAACATTTCGGTCAAAACCTTGGCAGGAGGCCGCTATCCTGAAATTCAGACCGCTGCCGACCAAGCGGTGAGAGTGCTCGTTGACATGGGACAACCCATACTGGATCGGCCAAACATTCCCATGCTGGGAGAAGGACCGGCAGTCAA
>DAOTHZ010000037.1:0-19877 GCA_035447945.1 Syntrophomonas sp. | reverse complement strand
AGATCAAAGAGCGCAGTGAAACAACATTAAAGCTGGAGTAATCATTGATAAATGAACAATTTGTTGAAGAGATTCGGAGCTTTTGACCTGGTCATCATCGCCTTGATGGCAGCGCTGGGGGTGGCGGTCAAACCGATAGTGACAGGACTGGTCCATATTATTACCGGCCCGCTGATTATGCCCGGCGGATCGCTGGCGGGCGGCTTTTATATGCTGTGGCTGGTACTGGGTGCGGCCCTGGTAAAAAAACCGGGTACCGCTGCCCTGATCGGACTGGTGCAGTCCATCATGGTCATCGTAACCGGCTTTTACGGCACGCACGGCATCGTCAGTCTGGTCACCTATACCCTGCCGGGACTGACGGTGGATCTGCTTTACTGGATCGCCCGGCTCAAGGCAGATGAGAAAATGGCCATGTTTGCAGGCTGCATCGGCGCCAATCTTTGCGGCGTGCTGCTGTCCAACCTGGTGTTTTTCCGTTTGCCGCTGATTCCGCTGCTCTTCAGCCTGAGTGCCGGGGCGCTGTCAGGTGCCTTGGGCGGCTTGCTGGCGTGGCTGGTGGCGGAACGTTTCAGCAAACTTAATATTTGATTAGCATTGCCAACATCTCTTAATAGGAATGGACATAATGAACAAAAACAACCGGATTATTGTTATTATACTTGCAGTTCTGTTTATCACCACGACCATCGGCGTGATCGTAAACCAGCGTTATGCAGCGGACAGGAAGGCTTTGCTGGAGGCAACGGAAATTGCCGTTCGGGAAAGCGGTCAGGAAGTAGCACGCCTCAACATGACCGTTCTGGGTTCGATGAAAACCGTGGAGTTTACTGCCCGGCTAAAGAGCAGCCTAATGGAAAAACCGAAAGAGCATACCTATACCGGCATCGCTTTTGCTGATCTGTTTACCGCTGCGGGGATATCGCTGGAAGAAAAGCAACGGGTACTGGTTTATTCGGTGGATGGTTATGTGGTGCCGCTTTCAATTAAAGAAATAAAAGAATTTGACAACATCTATCTGGTTTACAAGGATAACGGCAATTATCTTGGATCTTATGAGGAAGCCGACGGACAAGGCCCCTATATGATTGTCATTCGGGGTGACCGCTTCAGCCAGCGCTGGGCGAAATATGTATGTGAATTGGATGTGCAATAAAAAAGGCGGAAAAACAGTCATGCGCATGTTGGAAGCAAAATCGATTTCCTTTCGCTATTCGGGACAACCCCAAATGATTCTGGAAAATGTTACCTTGTCTTTGGAAGCAGGTCAAATAACTGCACTTACCGGTCCTTCAGGAGGCGGTAAAAGTACTCTGGGGTATTGCCTGAGCGGTGTTATCCCCACGCTCATCAAAGGCGAATTCAGTGGGCGGATCACCCGTCAGGGCAGGATCGGAATCGTTTTTCAGGATGCCGATGCCCAAGTATTTCTGCCCACGGTAGAAGATGAGCTGGCCTTTGGCCCGGAGAACCTTTGTCTGCCCCGACAGGAGATTGAAGACCGCATCAATGGCATTCTGGAACTGTTGAATATAGAGGAGCTGCGCCTGAAAAATCCAGCCCGTCTGTCGGGTGGACAGAAACAACTGGTCGCTCTCGGCGGCGTACTGACTCTGGCGCCGGACATCATCATTTTAGACGAGACGCTTTCTCAATTGGATCAAACCGTTCGCGCAAGGGTTAAAAGAGTGCTGCTGGCTCTCAAAAGGCAAGGCTGCACCATTATTATGATCGAGCATGACAGCAGAATCATCGATATCGCCGACCAGATCTGGTCGCTGGCAGAGGGCCGCTTGCAACAGTTCGCCTGGACAGGAGGTGAGCAGCCATAAATAGAGAACCCGCCATTGAAGCCCGGCAATTGTCGTTTGGCTATCCTCGGGAGGCTGCTTTGATCGACCAGCTCAATCTTTGTTTATACAAAGGAGAAACAGTTGCCTTGATCGGGCCCAATGGAGCAGGCAAGACTACCTTGGGCAAACTGTTGACTGGAATCCTCAAGCCTGCTGCCGGACAGTTGTTGTTATTTGGGGAAGATGCCCGTTCCCTGCCGCTGTCCCTGATTGGGGAAAAGGTGGGATACTGCTTTCAAAACCCTCGTCAGCAATTACTGGCTGCCACCGTTGAGGAAGAAATCGCCTTTGGGCTTGTTTATCGGGGCGTTCGCCGGGAATTGATCGACGCCACTGTTAATTACCTGCTGGAACTGTTCGAAATCGAGCACCTGCGCCACTTTTTTCCCCTAAATTTGAGCTGGGGCGAGAAAAGGCGTGTGGTGCTGGCCGCCTGTTTGGCCCTCGAACCGCAATATCTGGTGCTGGATGAGCCTACCGTCGGACTGGACGCAGAACGAATCCGGACTTTCAACCGGGTGCTGGCCAGATTACGGGACAACGGCATCGGCATGCTGCTAATCAGCCATGACCAGGATTTCGTCCGCGATAATGCCGGGCGCATCCTGCCCATGAAAGGAGGTTCGATCATCGATGACCTCCGTGTCTGACTTGGATCCGCGCACCAAACTGATTCTCATCATGTGCCTGACTTCAGCAGCGGTGCTTATCAGCAATTGGATTTTCCTGAGTGGTCTGTGTCTGGTGTCCTTTGGGCTGCTGTCCTGCTTTGGTGTAAGTCTTTGGAGTATCATAAAAAGGATTAGGCTGTTGCTGTACATGATGATTGTTATCGCCTTGCTGCAAAGCGTGTTTGCCCCGGCTGGCCAGACCCTGCTGGCTGTTGGCAGCGTAAAATTGGTAACTGCCGGAGGACTTCTCAAGGGTGCCGAGTTTCTCTTGCGAATGTTGATCATCATTACCTCGGCAGGCATTTTGACAACATCCAATCACCGGGAGATCATACAGGGTCTGGTGCAATGGAAACTGCCCTATGAGATTGCTTTTATGGCCTCCATGGGCATCCGTTTTCTGCCTGTTTTTGCAGAAGAGTTTCGGGATGCCATGATAGCCGTGCAGTTAAGAGGGGTAGATATCAAAAAACTACCCCTGCGTCAAAAGCTGGAAGTTACCGCCAGTTTGTTTCAGCCGGTGGTAGCAGGTGCAATATTAAAATCCAAGGATATTGCCATGTCCATCGAGATGCGTGGTTTTCGAGCCTATCCCACCCGTACCAGTTATCTGGTCCTGGAGTTAAAACTACGGGACTATGTAATCATGCTCAGTGCGATCGTAGTCACTGTAATTCTAATCGGCGGATACTATGTTTGTTTCATACGATGACACATACCTTTGGTCAAGTTTTTGATTGATGAACCGAAAGGAGGCTGGGGATAACGTGAAAGTCTTTTCCATCGTAGGGATTTCCCGGTCAGGCAAAACCACCGTGGCCGAAGCAATCATTGCGGAGCTGCGGCGCAGAAACTATCGTGTGGGATCGGTCAAGGACATTCACTTTGAAGGTTTTGCCCTGGACCAGGAAGGGACCAACACCCATCGACACAAAATGGCCGGGGCAGAGTTGGTGACCGCCCGGGGTCTTTATGAAACCGATGTAATGTTTCTATCACGCTTGACCATCACGGAAGTTTTGCGCTTTTATGATCAGGACTTTGTCATTCTGGAAGGGGCCTATGATTTTAAAGGACCGGGACTGATCGCGGCGGTGGAGGAAAATGAGATTGATGAACGCAGATGGGACAAGGTAATCGCGGTGACCGGGCGGATTGCCGGGCGGCTGCAGGAATACCAGGGACTGCCGGTGATCAACGCGCTGACCGAAGTTGTCAGATTGACTGACCTGATCGAACAGACCGTTTCCTTCTGGGAGGAACAACCCGACTGGATTGGAGAGGATGCTCATCATGCCCAAGCGTGAGCCGCTGCCCAGCAAAAAGAACCATATATACCGGGAAAGGAACGGACAGCAGGAAGTGGTGGTCAAACAATTTACCGATTCGCAGCGTTTCTGTATGGAAAAAGAGATCGGTACCCTGTTGAAGGACAGTGGCTTGCTCACCCCGAGACGTATTGATATCAATACTCGGCAACAGCAGATCATTTATGAGTATATTCCTGCCATGGCGCTGGTCGATCTTATTGAAACAGCAGAATGGGAACAAGTTCAGGCAATGATGATCCAGGTTTGTGACTGGATGATGAAATTTTACCAAACCATGCGTGAAAAAACCGGGCAGCAGTATATCCTGGGGGATATTCACCTGCGCAATTTCATCTATCATGAAACATCCGGACAAGTCTACGGGGTCGATTTTGAAGAGTGTCGTCCTGGCCGGATAGAAAGTGATGTGGCCAGATTGTTGACTTTTCTTCTTCACTATGAACCGGCCTTTACCGCAAGGAAAATTGAGCTGGCAGACGGTCTGCAAAAATATTTTTTTGCAGCGTTGGACCTCGATAGAGATTTTTATTTACAGGAAGTTCATCGGGAAACGGAAGAACTTATGCAGCGCCGTCACAAGAATCGCTGACCACACATACCTGCGATGGTTGTAAAACCACCGGGCATCACGGCGCGGGAGAAGATAAACAGGAGTTTTGCTGATATGCGCAAAAAAGAATGGGTTCTGCTCGTGTCGCTTACGATCCTCATCGTGTTGGTGGCAGGGGCAATCCGGTATTTACAACAGGCCAATTCAGGCGACAGCAGGGTTGCCGTGATCACCCAGGACGGACGATTGGTCGAACGTATTGATTTACAGCGGGTAAGAGAGCCTCGCCAGATTACTCTGCCCGGCAAATATCATGAAGTCGTCGAAGTAGAACCCGGCCGCATTCGGTTTAAACAAGCCGACTGTCCCGACAAGATTTGTGTCAATACCGGCTGGCTGGAAGACCCGGGGGACGTGGCAGTCTGCATGCCCAACCGGGCGGTAGTCAGGATCGAGGACTAAGGGAACAGTTTTATGATTTCCGCGGCGGCTTCCTCGAGGGAGCCAATGTTTTGTTTGACCGGTTGTTTTTTTTCCTGCAAGGCATATACCACCTGTAAATATAAAGGCAGTTGCAGGCGATAGGACTGCAAAATGTCAGGATGATCCAGCAATTCGCTGGTCTTACCGAAGAAAACCAGGACCCCCTCATCCAGAATGACAATTTTATCAGCCACATTGAGAATTTCTTGCAAGTCATGGGAAATCATCAGCGTTGTGGCATTATTTTCCCGGCGCTGCCGGATGATCTCCATTATCATTCGGCGGCCAACCGGATCAAGACCCGCCATTGGTTCGTCCAGGATTAGAATCTCCGGGTGCAAGGCCAGCAGGCCGGCGATGGCGACCCTTCTTTTCAAGCCTCCGCTGAGACTAAAAGGTGACAAATTGGCGATATCTTGCGTTGCCAATCCAACCATGGCCAAAGCCTGCCCAACCCGCTCTCTGATTTCCTCTTCTGGTAATCCCAGGTTACGCGGACCATAGGCAATCTCATTATAAACAGTGGTCTGAAAAATCTGTTGTTCAGGAAACTGGAAGACCAGACCGACTTTATTCCATAGGGATCGTCGAATCTTCTCATTGGTCGTATCTTTGCCACAAACCAGGACCTGCCCCTGCGTGGGACGGAGCAGTCCGTTGAACTGTCGGGCCAAGGTTGATTTGCCTGATCCGTTGGGGCCAAAAATGCCTACAAAATCACCCGCTTCCACCGCGATGGAAATGTTTTTAAGGGCCTGGCGTTCGTAAGGTGTACCAGGCAAATAGGTATAATGCAGTTGTTTAACTTCAATTATGGATGACATAGATAATCCACCAAATCCGTAAGATTATAGATTGCTGTTACCGAACAGCCCGCGTCTGCCAGCTGTTGCCGGAGTCGGTAAAAATCCGGCTGGGCCAGGCCGATGGAAGCCAGTTGTTCTCCTTGAGACAAAACTTCCGGGGGCGTTCCCTGTAGGCATAGGGTGCCCCGGTCAATTACCAGCAATCGGTCAGCATCCATAAAATCCTCGGCTTCATTGCTGCACAGCACAATGGTCATGCCTTCCCGACGATTAAGGATCTTCAGATGCTGCAACAGTTCCCGCCGGCTCACCGGATCCAGCATGGCGGCCGGTTCATCCAGCACCAGGTAGGCGGGTTTCATGGCCAGTACCGAAGCCAGGGCCACCTTTTGTTTTTGTCCTCCTGACAATAAATGGGGAGCATGATACTCTAGCCCGGTTAGTCCCATGATCTCAAGGGCCCAGGCAGTGCGTTCCCTGATTTCCGGCAGAAACAGGCCCAAATTCTCCAGCCCGAAGGCGATCTCTTCCTCTACCACCGGGCAGATCAGCTGATTGTCAGGATTCTGAAAAACCATCCCTACCCGCTGGCGGATGGCAGGCAGATTTTCCGCCTGGCTGGTATCCAGACCGTCTACATAGACCTTGCCGGCGGTGGGAAGCAGCAACCCGTTGCAAAGCCTGGCCAGCGTCGATTTACCCGAGCCGTTCATGCCCATCAGTCCCACATATTCACCCGGCCGGATGGACAGGTTGATGTCCTCCAGGGTACATCTGTCACCGTTATGGCTGCGGTAGATTTTGCTGACATTTTGTAAAACAATACCCGCTTCAAGCATTATGAAGCCTCCTTCATCACAGCAAAACCGGGAACAAGATCCCGGCGGCCAGCAATCCCAACATGGAAATCAACACATACCCATCCGCTGCGTGAAAATGCAGACGGTCCAGGCGCAGTTGGTTGGGATGGCCGGTAAAGCAGCGGCTGTCCATGGCTTCTCCCAAATCCTCCGCTCGAAGAAGGGAAGCTTCAAACAGGGGAATCAAAATGGCCAGGTAACTCTTCAAACGTATCCCCAAGCGAGGAGAAGCAAATTGTGCCCCGCGCGAGCGCTGGGCATCCTGAATCAAAACGGCCTGATCGATCAGGGTGGGGATAAAACGAAAGGAGATGCTGAGAATGGTGGAAAAATGATGGACCGGGAGCTTCAGCCGGCTGAGCGGCAGCAGCAGCCAATCAATCCCCGCCGACAGCTGCATTGGTGAGGTTGTCATCAGCAAGACCATGGAACCAAGATAAAGAATGATCAAGCGCAGTAAATTGACAGCCCCCATGGTTAGCCCTTCCCGGGTGACGTGCAGCACGCCCCACGTCCAAACCGCTTGGCCGGGAGTCAACACCGCCATAAATACAAAGGTGACCAGCAACAGCGATCGGATACTGCGCAAACTGCCCAGCACAAACCGGATGTCCATACCCGAGGCCCGAATCGCCGCCGCCATCAGCAAGGCGAAAAAGAGCAGGGAATACCAGCGATCATTGATAATGATGGCCACCACGATGAGGGTGCAGCATATAATTTTGGTGCGGGGGTCCAGGCGGTGCAGCAGCGAATCGCCGTGTACATACTGGCCCAGTTTAATCCCGGTCATACCCGTCTCCTTCCAATAAGACAATCCCGTCCTGTTTATTATATAATAGCTTTGAGGAAGATTTGGCAATAAATCAGTACAGGTCACCAATATATTAGCCGGAAGTGAGGGACAGAGGTTGACGCCCACTAAAAAACTGGCCATCATCGCCATGCTGGTAGCACAAGCCGCAGTGCTGCATTTTCTGGAAAGCCTGCTGCCCAACCCCATTCCCATTCCCGGGGTCAAACTGGGATTGGCCAACATTATCACCCTGCTGGCCTTGCTGCTTTTCGATTTCAAGACCGCCATGCAAATCACCGTGCTGCGTACCATCCTGGGCTCGCTGCTGAGCGGGACTTTGTTCGGGGTGGGTTTTTTGATGAGTTTTTCCGGGGCGATCGTGTCCACTATAGTAATGGGGCTGCTGGTTTATATTGGCCGGGGCTCCGCCATTGCCGCAGTCAGCGTGGCGGGAGCAGCGGCTCACAATCTCGGGCAGCTGGTCATGGCTGCCCTGATTTTGCAATTTGCCGGCATTATCTATTATCTGCCTTTTATGCTGTTGTTCTCGGTACCTACCGGGATTATCACCGGGCTGCTGGTAAAAACCCTGGTGGAACATACCCGGGCCATGGATCGCTCTGAAATATTAAAGGATCCCGCACGGCTGTGATGGAAATTTTCTACATCAACGGGGCAAACATCCTGAGGAACGAGCGAATTACCCGGTGGTACCATTTGACATGGCGGCAGTCTTCCGAAGTGATATGCTGGCAGACCCGCAGGGTCTGCAGAAAATCCTCTCTGACTTCCTGAATGGTGTTGTTTTTGTAAAGCCAGACGCCGCATTCGAAATGAAGGAACAAGCTGCGGTAATCCAGATTGATAGTGCTCACCACTGCCAACTGATCATCCACCACAACGGTTTTGGAGTGCATGAATCCAGGCGTATATTCATAAATCCGCACTCCGGTCTCAATCAGTATTTCATAGTTGGAGCGCGTTACCGCGTGCACATACCATTTATCTGGGATGTGGGGCGTCACGATGCGTACGTCCACTCCGCGTTTGGCTGCCAGTCGCAGCGCCGTCTGCATTTCATTGTCCAGGATCAGGTAAGGCGTATTGATATAAACATAGCGTTCCGCCTGGTTAATCAGGTTCAGGTAAACTGATTCCCCCAGCGCCTCATCATCAAAAGGACTATCCGAAAAAGGCTGGACGAAACCATCACTGGCAAAGTTGCGGGTATGCTCGCGCCAGGGGCGAAACCGCTCGTAGTCTTCATTGCCTCCCCGCAGCCATTCCCACAGGGACAGGAACATCACCACAAAATTCCAGACAGCATCGCCTTTGATCTCAATGGAGGCATCTTTCCAGTGGCCGAACCGTTCGTAGGCATTAATGTACTCATCTGCCAGGTTAATCCCGCCGGTAAAAGCTGTGTGTCCGTCGATGACCGCTATTTTACGATGGTCCCGGTTGTTGAGTCGTACTGATAACAACGGACGGAAGGGATTAAAGATGCTGCATTTGATGCCTAAACGCTCCAGCTTCTGATCGTACCCGTAGGGCAGTTTCATCAGACAGCCCACATCATCGTAGATAACTCTGACATCCACTCCCTGGCGGGCTTTTTCCACCAGGATCTCCAGCACCGCATTCCACATGATTCCTTCCTCAATAATGAAGTATTCAAGAAAGATGTAACGTTCGGCTTTGCGCAATTCCTCCAGCAGTCGCTGAAACTTAATTTCGCCCGGCGTCAGGTATGTTGCGGTAGTGTGCGTGTAGACCGGGCAAAAAGAATAACTGTCAATGTATCTGGCTTGGTTGGCAGCCTTGGGGTTGTCCTGTTCCAATTCCCGCAAAACATCCGGTTCCTGGCGGAGATAGTCCTCCATTTTTAAACCGATGACCAGCATTTTGCGTTTGTTTCTGCGGCTGGATTTGCTCCCGCCAAACATCAAATAAAACAAGCCGCCAAAGATGGGAAAGACCAGAATAGGAACGATCCAGGCCAGTTTATAGGTTGGATTGCTGCGCCCGTTTAAAATAACCAGCACGGCGATCAACGAAGCCACAGCCAGGATGGCATAAAAAAACACAAAGTAATTGCTGAATCTCCAGATGACCAGTATCAGGACAAACAGCTGGATAATAATAGCCAGACCAAACAAAAAAACCCGGCTGAATAAACTTTTTATCAATCGCTGCATGCGAATACCCAACCTTTTTGTGCAATCACATATAAATTTAAACCATTATAACAGATAAACCATTGGACGAAAGCAGTCAATCCATAGTAATCTTAGTTAAATTCAGGTGATCTATGTATTGCCCCAAACGGGTGGGCAACATTTATAAAAGATAAAAAGGTAAATGTTTTAAATAAAGGAGAAAAATATGATCGATCAAGTATTGCCGGGCATCTACCGCATTGAAATCCCCCTGCCCAACAATCCGCTGAAAGCGACCAACGCCTATATAATCCGCGGAGAAAAAAGAAATCTGCTGGTGGACACCGGCTTTAACACAGAAGTGTCGCGTCAGGCCATGGACCGGGGGCTGCAGGAACTAGGCGTCAAAATGGAAAACACCGATCTGTTTATCACCCATCTGCATTCCGACCATTCCGGTCTGGTCAAGCATCTGGCCGCCCCGGATACAATGGTTTGGATGAGTGAAGCGGACGGGAATGTGGTGGAGGCCAGCCGGGATAGCTCTCACTGGAGCATGTTCAACGGTTTTTTAATTGTCAGCGGACTGGTTGACAGCGGCGTGGAAAATGATTTCACCAAACATCCCGGCTACCGCTTCGCCTCGGAGGTATATCAGCATTTCAATCTGATTGAGGAAGGATTTGAGATCGCCGCTGGCGATTACCGCTTTCAATGTGTAGCCACCCCTGGACATACACCCGGACACATGTGTCTTTATGACCAGGGTAAAAAGCTCCTCCTTTCCGGAGATCATATCCTGGGAAAAATTACCCCCAACATCACCGCCTGGAATTTTGATACCGATGTGTTGGGTCAATATCTGCAGAGCCTGGACAAGATCGGGCAGCTGGAAATCGATACTGTCCTGCCTGGACACCGTTACGTGATCACTGATTGCCAGGGACGCATCGAAGAGCTGAAAAGACATCATCACAGCAGATTGGATAATATTCTGGATATCCTCGGGCATCAAACCATGAACACCACCCAGGTAGCCAGCCGCATGCGCTGGGATCTGTCCTTTAAAAAATGGGAGGACTTCCCCTGGGGACAGAAGCTGTTCGCCTCCGGAGAGGCCATGTCCCATCTGCATCACCTGACGGCAGAGGGAGAATTGGAGATGAGACTGGAAAATAAAATCGCCTGGTTTCGCAAGAAATAATACTGAATGCTGTGATTTAATGCACCGGGGCATAACTTCTTATGTACTGGTGCATTATTGTTTCGCAATGCTTCATTTTTGCAGCGGAGTAAATGATACCTCGGCATAAAATCGGTCTTTATTACGTTGAACAAGACCCTTAATGGCTGGCATGGATATTGCATTGTTTTAGGGTAGTCGAAATAATGAAACGATCGCTTATTCACGATATTGGATAAAGGAGGACTTAATCATGAACTGGCAGGAAAAATACAAGAAAAAACTGATCACCGCGGATGAAGCAGCCCGACTGGTCAAATCCGGCGATTGGGTGGAATATGGGTTTGGCATCAACTGTGCCCGGGATTTTGACGAAGCATTGGCCCGCCGGGTGGATGAGCTGACCGACGTAAAAATCCGCTGTGACATTGGCGCCTACCAGCACTTTACCGCTGAGGCTGACCCGCAAGGGGCACACTTCCTATGGAACAGTTGGCACGTGTCAGGCCAGGACAAAAAGTTTATCGGCAAAAATTTATTTTATATCCCCATGAAATTCCATGAAAACCCCATGATGACCCGCAAAGATTGTGTGCCGGACGATGTCTTTGTTATGCAGGTTACCACCATGGACAAACACGGATACTTCAACTTCGGCGGCAGCGCCGTCAATGGCTGGGCGGCGATGGAAACCGCCCGCATCACCATCCTGGAGGTCAACGACAAAATGCCCCGCTGTCTGGGCGGCAACCAGGAGAATGTTCACATCAGCCAGGTGGATTATATTATTGAAAGCAAAAACCAACCCATCGTCACCCTGGGTTCCTCGGAGCCCAGCCAGGCGGAAGTCGAGATCGCCCGACACATTATTAACCGCTTGTATAACGGCAACTGCATCCAATTAGGGATCGGCGGTACGCCCAACGCTGTCGGAAAAATGGTGGCTGCCTCTGATTTGAAGAATCTGGGTGTTCATACCGAAATGTATGTAGATGCTTATCTGGAAATGTTTAAAGCCGGCAAGATCACGGGATCACGTAAAAATATCGACCGCTACAAGCAGGTCTACTCTTTCGTCATGGGCAGTCAGGAACTGTATGATTATGTGGACGACAATCCTGGATTGGCCTCTTATTCAGTCGATTATACCAACGATCCCAAAGTCATTGCCCAAATTGATGATTTTGTGTCCATCAATGCTTGCATCGAAGTTGATCTGTTCGGGCAGGTCTGCTCAGAAACGGTGGGAACCCGGCACATCAGCGGCACCGGCGGGCAATTGGACTTCGTGGAAGGGGCCTATAAATCCCAAAATGGCCAGAGCTTCATCTGTCTGCCGTCTACGATTGAGATCAAAGGCCAGGTCAGCTCGCGCATCAGGCCGATTCTGACCCCAGGAGCCATCGTGACTTCCCCCCGCACCGCTACCCATATGCTGGTCACCGAATACGGGATTGCCGACATGAAGGGCAAGAGCACCTGGGAAAGGGCGGAGGCACTGATCAACATCGCCCATCCAGATTTTAGAGACATGCTGGTGCAAGAAGCGGAAAAAATGAATATCTGGCGCCGAACCAACCAAATCGAGGCCGCCGCAACCGCCGTCAACTTCTAAGTGATATTTGTGTAAACGCTTACATCATCAGCAGGAAAAGGCAGGAAGTACATCCCGCCCCGGGCAGTGAGTTGAAAATGAATCTCTTGTGAATCGGCTCTGCTTTACAAGGCCTGCCCTGACGGAAACGCTCGGGCAGGATTTTTATTGGCAAAGATTTAGGCTATAATCAAGAAGGAGAGCCTGGATGCCGGGAAGGCAGGGACGGAG
The DNA here is from genome assembly GCA_035447945.1 of Syntrophomonas sp. GTDB lineage: Bacteria > Bacillota > Syntrophomonadia > Syntrophomonadales > Syntrophomonadaceae > Syntrophomonas_B. The sequence goes on along the minus strand of DAOTHZ010000037.1, from coordinate 7,360 downwards.
AACTGACCGGTCCAATCAATTCCTCCAGTGATTATTGACGGGAATAAAAGGTGAGCAGGTGAAGCATGACCCTTCAGCAACTACGCTACATCATTAAAATCGTGGAGTGCGGTTCCATCAGTGAAGCCGCCAAGCAACTCTATATTGCCCAGCCGAGCCTTTCGAATGCAGTCCGGGAATTGGAAAAGGAACTGGGCATGGAGATCTTTTACCGTACCTCCAAAGGCATCTCGCTGTCGGTGGATGGATCGGAATTCCTTGCCTACGCCCGGCAGGTGGTGGAACAGATGGAATTACTGGAACAGCGCTATCTCGGCAAAAAGCCTTCCAAGCAGCTCTGCTCGGTTTCGACCCAGCATTACGCCTTTGCGGTCAATGCCTTCGTCAACCTGCTGCGGGGACTGGACGTGGATGAGTATGAATTTACCCTGCGGGAGACCAGGACCTGGGAAATCATCGAGGATGTAAAGAATCTGCGCAGCGAAATCGGCATCCTCTATTTCAGCGACTTCAATGAAAAAGTACTCAACAAGCTGCTGAAGGAAAACCATCTGCTTTTTCATCCGCTTTTTGCCGCCCAGCCCCATGTCTTTATTAGTTCCTCCCATCCGCTGGCGAAGCGCAAAAGCGTCACCCTGGAAGACCTGGATGACTATCCGATTCTGGCCTTTGAGCAGGGCGAATACAATTCTTTCTATTTTTCCGAGGAAATATTGAGCACCGTGCCCCATCGCAAGACCATCCACGTCAGCGACCGCGCCACCCTCTTCAACTTGCTGATCGGCCTGAACGGATATACGATCAGCACCGGTGTGCTGAACAGCGACCTCAACGGGGACAACATTGTGTCCGTGCCGCTGCAGACCGAGGAACGCATGCTGGTGGGGTGGATTGCCAGCGAAAAGGCGCATCTGAGCACCATTGCCACTGACTATATCGCCGAGTTGAGGCGGGTTATTGCCGATTACGGGCACACTGTTTTATAATGATTGATGTTATGCGGCCAGCAGCGAACGGATGGCCGCATAAATTTTCTGGGCAATCAAGGGATTGTTCATGGTATAGAGATGAATTCCGTCGACCCCTTCCGCCATCAGATCAACGATCTGGTCGACTGCATAGGCAATGCCCGCGTCCCGCATGGCGACGGGATTATGCTCGTATTTGCCCATCATCGTTACGAATTTGCGGGGCAGCTTCACTCCGCACAGGGTAACCATCCGCTCGATCTGCTTCTTGTTCACCACCGGCATGATGCCCGCCTGGATCGGCACGTTGATGCCGGCCTGCCGGGCCCGTTCCCGAAAGGAATAGAAGAAATCATTGTCAAAGAACAGTTGGGTGATCAGCTGATCGGTGCCCGCATAGACCTTGTTTTTTAAATGACGGATATCCTCAGCCAAGCTGTCGCTCTCGCTGTGCCCCTCCGGATAACAGGCCCCGATCACATTGAAATCTCCGTTTTCCTTGATAAAGGATACCAGCTCGCTGGCATATCTAAAATCCTGTTGGGGCAGGAAGTCCGGGTTGATGTCGCCGCGCAGTGCCAGGATGTTTTCAATGCCGGCCTGCCTGAAACCATCCAGCAAATCCAGCACCTCGCTGCGGGTGAGGTTGATACAAGGCAGATGGGCTACGCTCTCGATGCCGTAATGGTTTTTAATGGCGGATGCGATCTCCAGGGTAGCAGTATTCATTTCGCTGCCGCCGGCTCCGTAGGTCACGCTGATGAAGTCCGGGCTTAGTCCCTGCAGGCCTTCCAGCGTCTCGTAAATCAGATGGATGGGTGCAGTCCGCCGGGGCGGAAAGACCTCCAGCGACAGAACGGTCTTGTTTTTAAAATGATCCGAGGTCTTCATAACCACATACTCCTTTAGGCGGGATATTGCAGGCAGGTGTCCGTACGACGGCCTGCTTATGGTAAAAATATAGCACGGCCGTAAGGTATATGGTAATACTTGATTCGTATGCCGCGACATAGTTATAAACTATATTAAGGAGTCAGGTTACTTGTCGGTGCTGGCGGAACTGCCGGACGGACTCTCTTTATCAGGAGCGCTGGGTTGAAAACCGTTTTCCAGGCTGCGGATGCCGTCATAGAGCATTTGGTTGACAGGCGTGGGCAGATGATGTTTTTCTCCCAGGCGGATGATCGTGCCGGCAAACAGTTCCAGTTCACTGGCCCGTCCGGCCTCGATGTCCTGGCGCATGGAGGGTTTGCCCAGCGGGCTCAGGGTGCTGACTACCTGCAGCCAGTATTGCAGGTCATTTTCCGTCAGATTAACATTTTCCTTTTGAGACAAGGCGATTACTTCCCGCATGGCAGCGACCATCACCTCCCGGGCCGGGCCTTCGCGTTGGACATCCCCGTAGGCACTGCCCAACAGGGCCACGGCCTGGTTGACCCCCACATTAAGCATCAATTTGCCCCACATACGGCGGTTCATATCCGTATCCAATTGATGTGGCAGCTGCATTGCGGTAAAAAAATCCGCCACTGCTTGTGCTTGGGCAGAAATGATCCCTGGCTGCCGGTCGCCGAAGCAGATCATCCCCATATTGGCGTAGGTCATTTGATTGCCCACCTTGACCGCATCCATGCCCTGAGCTACACAGAAGAGCACCCGCTCCGTCCCGTAAGCCGCTGCGATACTCTCTTCGCTGCTGATTCCGTTCAGCAGCGACAGGAGGACGGTATGCTTTCCTACTTGATGGCGCACCGCGCTGATGGCTTCATTCAAACCCCCGTATTTCACGGCAAAAATAATCAGGTTTGCCGGCGGCCCTTGCTCCTCCGGAGTGACATAGTGAAAATGGCAGGGTTGGCCGTTACAGAAGATCCCTTCCCGGGTGTAGCGGGCGATTCGCTCCCGGTCGGCTATGATGCGCAGGTTTTCGGCCGGCATTTGTCCGGCCAGGTGGTTGCCAAACAGGATTCCCAGTGCTCCCAGGCCGATGATGGAGACTGTTTCAATTCGCATTTATACGCTGTCCTTTGCGGTTATTAAAAATTTTGTATATCAATCTATTATACCATGATATCTGCCGGCAGACAGGGTTGTGCGCATGGAAAGCAGGCAGGAATCACAGCAGCGGCGCAGAATTACTATAGATAAGAAACCCGTAAAAACAGCAGGAGGTGACGGGCATGCCGTTGCAAATCGTGCGCCAGGATATTACCAAAATGGAGGTAGACGCGGTGGTCAACGCCGCCAATCAAGCCCTGAAGATGGGTGGAGGCGTATGCGGGGCGATTTTTACCGCCGCCGGAGCGCAGCAGCTGCAAACCGAATGCGACCGCATCGGTAAATGCCAAACCGGCTCGGCGGTCATCACCGGGGCGGGAAAACTGCCGGCCCAATATATCATCCATACCGCCGGGCCCATCTGGAAGGGCGGACAATCCGACGAAGCCCGGCTGCTGCATGACTGCTACATTCATTCCCTGGAACTGGCCCGTCAGCATGATTGCGAGTCGATTGCTTTTCCCCTGATTTCCTCCGGCATCTACGGCTATCCCAAGGATCAGGCGCTGCAAATTGCCGTAGCCGCCATCAGTGAGTTCCTGTTGCAGCATGAGATGATGGTGTACCTGGTGGTGTATGACCGGCAATCCCTCGCTTTGAGCGAAAAACTGTTTACCGCCCTGGAAAAATTCATCGACGACCATTATGTTGAGAAACTGCAGAAAAAGTTCAGCGCGAATCGGCGCCTCCAGCATTATGAATTGCTGGAGGAAGTTCAGGTCGATTACAACCAAATGCAAGCGGACTTGGCTCCGCGCAAGCTGGATGAACTCGTCAATCATCTCGACGAGACCTTTTCCCGGATGCTGCTGCGCCTCATCGATGAGAAAGGCCAGGACGACGTGGAGACCTACAAACGGGCCAATATTGACCGTAAACTTTTTTCCAAGATCAAAAGCAATCCCAGCTATCAACCCAGCAAGCTCACCGCCCTTGCCTTTGCCATTGCCTTGCAGCTCAGTCTGGACGAGACCCGCGACCTGCTGGGGCGGGCCGGCTATGCGCTTTCCCGCAGCAACAAATCCGACGTCGTTATTGAATACTTTATTCAGTCCGGTAACTATAATATATTTGAGATTAACCAGGCGCTCTTCCACTACGAACTGCCATTGCTGGGTGCATAAAAATGTCGCCTGCTCGGCGACCAACACAGCGAACGAATTTGTTATCCTAAAAACATCAAAGACAAGGAGGATAACAATGATGAAAAAAGATCTCACTGAACTGGTATTCATCCTCGACCGCAGCGGTTCCATGTCCGGACTGGAAAGCGACACTATCGGCGGCTACAACGCCATGCTGAAAAAACAGCAGCAGGAACCGGGCGAGGCCGTGGTCACCACCGTGCTGTTCGATGACCAGTACGAGCTGCTGCACGACCGCATCAACCTCAAAGGCATTCGTCCCATCAGCGAAAAAGAATACTATGTGCGCGGCTGCACCGCCCTGCTGGATGCCATCGGCAAAACCATTCAAAAGATCGCCAATGTACAAAAGAATACCAGCGAGGAGGAACGCGCCGAAAAAGTGCTGTTGGTCATCACCACCGACGGCATGGAAAATGCCAGCCAGGAGTACCGTTATAAACAGATCCGCAGCCTGGTGGAACAACAGCAGAAAAAATACGGCTGGGAATTTATCTTCCTGGGAGCCAACATCGATGCTATCGCCGCCGCAGCTGATCTGGGCATCAACGCCGACCGGGCCGCCAACTACCATGCCGACAGCGCGGGCACCCAACTGAACTATGATGCGGTCAATGACGCCGTCAGCGACTTGCGCAAAACCCGCAGCATCAAAACCAATTGGAAAGCCCGCATCGACGAGGACTACCAACGGAGAGGGGAATAAGCAAAAGCCGGGGGAGCCCCCCGGCTTTTGCTGTGCGTTTTCTCCCCAAAACAAGCGGAATAGTTATTACTCCATTCCAGTATAAACCTTCATCGCATCTCTCAGGAAGACTGCACATCCCGGAGCAATCTGATCGTAGTAAGCAGCAAATCGTTCATCATCCACATACATCTGGGCCAGACCCATATGTGCTTCTTTGGAATATTGCGGCCAGGACTGCATGAGCCATTGGCGGTGCAGATCGCAGGCCTGCATGGCCAATTTCCCGCCCGGATATCCGTCTGCCACAGCCAAGCGCAGGGCCTCATTGACCTGATCGGTCAATTTCTGCATTTCCTCGTATTGTTGTGGAGTCATGTTTTTTAGTTTCTGATATGAAGCATCAACTGTGTCTGTGCCATACTTTTTTCGAATTTCTTTCCCGTACTTGCTTTCATTGTCGTCAATAAGCTTTTGTTTAAAACCCTCGAACTTTTCTCGATCCGACATAATGCATCTTCCTTCCTGCGCAGCAATCGTCTTTTCAACATTGGCAATCAGCAATTCCAATTGCTTCCTTTTCATCAAGAGCTTGTCTCGATGTTCGGCCAGCGCGGCTAGCCGATTATAATCAGGCGCGTCAAGAATCTCCTTGATGGTCTGCAGATCAAGCCCCAGTTCCCGATAAAACATGATCTGCTGCAGTTTATCAACCTCAGCCTGACCGTAGTACCTGTAGCCGGAAGAATTCATCCGGGGCGGAATTAACAGACCGATTTCGTCATAGTAACGTAAAGTTCTGGTGCTGACTCCGGCCAGTCGAGCTAGTTTATGCACCGTATAATCCATGAGGTCACCTCCGTTAAATACATCCTAAACCTTTACGCAACGTCAAAGTCAAGAGGGAAAATTTGTTTTACGGCAACGGGTAATCTTCACGAAACAATCTTGAATCACACATATCCTATAACCGGTTTACCCCGCGCTTTGAAATGATTCAGGAAGATGCGCCTGCGGGACGAGGAAATGGCCAAGAGGAATCAATAGATACAAAAAATGCCCGGGTCACAGAAGGCTCCGGGCGTTTATATTTCCAAACTTTCTCGTCCCTACTGCTAAACCTGGGGGGCGCGGCGTCCTTTGAGCTGACGACTGAGCGACAGCGTCAGCAAAGCCAGCAGGCAAACCACGATGGCGGTATAGTAGCCATAATTCAGACCCAGATCCAGCATGAAGCCTCCCAGCATTGGGCCGATGGCCCGCCCCAGGCTGTCGTAGCCGTTTAAAATACCCATGGCCGAACCCTGCCCGTCAGCCGTTCGCTTGGAAACCGCTGCGGAAATGGAAGGACGCATCAGACCTACCCCGGCAGAGAAGATCGCCATAAAAGCAATCGAGGAAAGAATATCATACATTAATAAAAACAGCCCAAAGCTGGTGCCCATCAGAATAATTCCGGCAGCAGCGGTTTTTTCCTCGCCAAAACGGTTGATCAGCCGGCCCACCAGCACTCCTTGTATCAATGCCATGACAATTCCGGCAGCGGTAAAGGCCCAGCCAATGTCCCGGGCGGTAAAGGAAAGCTTTTGCTCCGCGAACAAAGCAAAGGTTCCGTGGTGGATGGACTCGCTGATGCTGCCCAGGCAGATGAACAGGAACAGGACCACCAGAGGTGACCGCAGTCCCTCCAGCAGGGAAGCCCGCTCGACCTTGCGAATGATTCGGTTTTCACTGGCCAGAGACTCCGGAAGAAGGATATAGAGCAACACCGCATTAACCAGGGCCAGCAGCCCGGCAAACACAAACGGAAAGGCCAGCGATATGCTCGACAGGATACCGCCGATGGCCGGCCCGAAAACCATGCCCATGCCCATAGCCGCTCCGATCATCCCCATGGCCGAGCCGCGTTTTTCCAGACTGGTCAGATCCGCCACATAGGCCATGGCGGTCGGCATGGTGGAACAGGCCAGGATCCCTCCGATAATACGGATGACATACAGCTCCCATAACTGGGTGGCAAAACCGAAGAGGAGAAACGTAACCGCATAGCCCAAAATCCCAAGCAGCAGCAGGGGGCGTCTGCCCACCCGGTCTGAGTAAGCGCCCCAGATGGGAGCAAAGATAAACTGGCAGATCGCATAGACGGTGATCAGCAGCCCCAGCTGAAAGGCATTGGCCCCCATGGACTCGGCATAATAGGGCAGCACCGGCATGATGATGCTAAAGCCCACCCCTACGATGAAGATGGTGGCAAACAACACGATCATACGCTTGCTACTGTCATTGATTTTCATTTATTCACAATTCCTACCGTTCAAAAACAATTTATTCCAGTTTACTCCTTACGCCAAGCCAAAACAAGCGACTTGCACAGCCGAAGTTCTGTCTATGGTATTTGCGCAAGTGTGGAAGGTTTTTGCTTGCGCGCAGTCATGGTTTGTTCGCGCAAGCAAGAACCGTCCGAGACCACTGAAAAACACATAATAGAAAATAACAAAAATACA
>DAOTHZ010000036.1:0-20954 GCA_035447945.1 Syntrophomonas sp. | reverse complement strand
TCCCCGCGCGATACTTGATTGTTGCTGGAATTGGTGCTGTTACCCTGGCTTACCGGGTTGCTGCCGGAGCCGGCAGGGTTGCTTGCCGCGCTGCTTTCATGCTGATTCACGCTGGTCGTCCCGGACGATGGATTGCTGCTTTTATCCTGCACGCTGTTTTCTGTTTGTACTTGAACGATTTTCGGCTCTGCCGGTGGGGCAGGAGACTGAACTTTTTTTGTTTTTTTCTGGCTATCAGTACGCTTCACTGTGACTTCCTTATCAACTGAAGCGCGCTGTTCCAAGCTGTTTTGAGTCGTTTTAATCTCATTTGTGCGCTCGCTCCCAGCGAGTTTGTCAAGCGGTTTTATGATACCTGATATGTAAATGCATACGCCGAAAAACAGTAAAACTGCCAAAATACTTGCTGCGGTCTTATGGTTCATATTTTTCTCCTTGTAAAATAGATTGCATCAAATGAACAACATGGTTGCCATATAGATTACCTGTTTTTCATCCTCCTTTTTCCAGGATTAAAATTTGCTCCCACGATTGTTTGATAATTCATTTGGATATCTATCATTTTATAGGCATCGCAGAAGAAGCGTCAAAGGTAAGATAACCCAGCAAAAATTGATACAGAATGTCAACCACTCTGCCCATATTGATTCCATTTGGCACAATTGCGCCATCATCGTTTAATCATGAACCAAAAGCACAATAGAAAAACCCGGAATATTTCCGGGTTTTCGTAAATTAAATAAACCGTATTTGTTCTCTAGGGAACCATGGCCATTTCACCGCCGTCAACATTGATGATCTGGCCAGTGATGAAGTTTGAAGCTGCCGAGGCCAGGAACACCACAGCTCCTTTGAGATCGTCTTCTCCGCCGTAACGACCGAAAGGAACTCTGGGCAGGAGGTATTTTGAATTCTTTTCCAGAATCCATTCCGTCATATGCGTGGGGAAGAATCCCGGAGCAAGGGCATTTACATATATTCCATATCTGGCCCATTTTACCGCCAGGTCTTTGGTTAACGTCATCAATGCCCCTTTGCTGGCATTGTAGGCTACGGCATCCATTTCTTCCGGTTTGGTTCCGCCATATCCACCCAGGGAACAGATGTTGATGATCTTCCCGTAACCCTGTTCACGCATTACCCGACCGGCCATTTGCGTCAATTGAAACAATCCATGCAGGTTGAGATCCATAACCTTGTGCCAGTCTTTCATGGCAAAGGTCATCGAATCTCCACCCCAAGTCAGTCCGGCATTATTGACCAATATATCAAGGCTGCCGAATTCTTTCACAGTGACGTCCACTAAATTCTGGCAGTCCTCAGCTTTGCTTACATCGCAGGCTACACCCAGCGTTTTAACTCCTAATTTTTCCAATTCTTCAGCCAATTCGATGCAACGGTCAACTTTGCGAGCAGCGATTACCACATTGGCTCCAGCTTCCGCCAAAGCGGTTGCCATGTAGGCTCCTAAACCAATTGATCCTCCTGTTACCACCGCTGTTTTGCCGTTTAATTTAAACATTTCCAATACCTTCATTGCGCTTCCTCCTTTTGTTACATACACATCCATAGATTTAATTATAATGCAATGAACATGCCATTTCATTTCTAAAATCAATTCTATATTTGTGTTTATTTTCCCAATTTTCGTAATATTGCGTGTTTTATTACTTCGTAAAAATACCTATTATTTCATTTTGTTTTAATATATAATTCAATGTAATATTGTTGAAATGATTATTACAAATTGAGATTGCGGAGGGGGATTTGTTTGTGAACAAAGATTTTCATCAAATGTACAAGGACAAATTACGTACAGCCGAAGAGGCAATGAAAGTTGTAAAATCCGGAGCATGGATTGATTACGCCATGTTTAATGGCAAACCGGTAGCTTGTGACACAGCCCTGGCAGCACGCAAGGACGAATTGAAAAATATCAATGTTATGGGTGCAGTAACCGTGCCCCCGCTTCCGGAAGTTGTCATGAAAGACCCGATGGGAGAGGTTTTCACCTACAACGATCAACATTTCAGTGCCTTGACCCGTATTTTCCAGGAAAGATGCGGAAATGTTTTCTATCAGCCCACACTATATGGTGAATCAGAAATGTATATGAAATACGGCAATTATGAAGAAGACCCGGGCTCTAAAAAAAGCAAGATCGGCACCAATCTGCGGGACGTATTTATTGCTCAAACTACGCCTATGGACGAGAATGGCTATTTCAACTGGGGACTGCACAATTCATGCTGCTATTTGCAGGCCGTAACCGCTAAGAATCGTATTGTCGAAGTTAACCAGAATATTCCTTACTGCTATGGCGGAAATATGGAGCGGATTCACATCTCCCAGGTAACGTACGTCGTAGAGGGAGAAAACCCGCCAATGTATGAGTTGGCCAAAATTGATCCAACCGATGTAGATGCAAAAATCGCAGCCAATGTTTTGGAATACTTGCAGGACGGTCAGTGCATCCAGTTGGGAATCGGGGCTATGCCGAACCTACTGGGAACCATGATCAGCGAAACCGATCTTAAGGATCTGAGCGGCTGGACAGAAATGCTGGTCGATGCATATATGCATATGTGGGAAGCCGGGAGAATGACCGGTATTAAAAAGATTTTCGATCCCGGGAAAATTAATTATACATTCGCTCTGGGCGGCAAGGAACTCTATGATTGGATGGACCGCAATCCCGCTATTGCCTCCTGCAGTGTCGGTTATGTTAATCATCCCATGCAACTGGCACAGATTGACAACCTGATCTCGATCAACCAGGCTCTGCAGGTTGACTTATATGGCCAGGTCAATGCTGAAAGTTCAGGATCCAAACAGGTATCTGGAAATGGCGGCATGTCTGACTTCGTGCTCGGTGCATTCTGGTCCAAAGGCGGTCGCAGTTTTATTTGTCTGCCCTCCACCCATACAAAGAAAGACGGCACCGTTATTTCCAGGATCGTTCCCAATTTTGAACCCGGCTCCATCACTACCCTTTCTCGCCAGATGATCAATCATGTCGTCACAGAATACGGCGTAATCAGCCTGAAAACATGTCCGACCTGGTACCGGGCGGAGAAACTCATCTCCATCGCTCACCCCGACTTCCGTGATGATTTGATTAAAGCAGCGGAAGAGCGCAAGATCTGGCGCCGGACCAATAAAATCGAGTAGCATTAATAATGGTAAGGCCCATCATTGCGGTGGGTCTTTTTTTATGTCTATAAAATCTGAGGATGATTATATGTATATTCATCATTTACCTTAATTAGTATTTATTTCATATAATGCTATGTTAATATGATATTATGATCGCTAAATCACAAATTTGAGAGGGGGAGGTTTTGTTGGTAAGTAAGGAAATACTGGAATACCAATTGTACATTGATGGGCAATGGACAGCCGGTGAATCAGGCGACATGATGGATGTCATCAATCCTGCCAATCAGGAGGTTGTGGCTCGTGTACCGCGGGCAACACAAGGTGATATTGACAAAGCCCTGCACTCAGCCCGAGCTGCTTTCGAATCCGGTATTTGGTCAGGCAAATCCATCGATGAAAGAATCGAAGTGCTGACCCGCGCAACCATGGCAGTCCTCGCCAACAAGGATCGATTGGCCTGGCTGGAAGCACTTACCTCAGGTGCCACATTACGCCGGACCGGATTCGTTGATGTTATGTCCGTTGCCGGTTCGTTGGCCATGTCAGCCGCCATCCTCAAACAAATGCCGGAGGTCGAACATGCTATTTGCCCGCCTTGGGTAGCCCCTATGCACAGCTATGCCATACGTGAGCCAATTGGTGTATGTGCAGGTATTACCCCCTGGAATTTCCCCATGATCCTGGCCGCATATAAATTTGCCCCGGCGCTGGCCATGGGTAACAGCATTGTGATGAAACCAGCCAGTATTACTCCGGTCACCACGCTGGAACTAGCGAAGATTTTGTCCGATGCCGGCATCCCCCCAGGGGTATTCAACGTTGTAACCGGTCCGGGAGCATCGATCGGCAACTACCTCGCTGCTCATCCCCAAGTGGATAAAATCGGTTTCACCGGTTCAACCGAGGTAGGACGACAAATCGCACATCTGGCTGCCGACGGCATCAAGCGTGTAACCCTTGAATTGGGCGGCAAATCACCGTTGATCGTTCTTGATGATGCCGACATTGAAATGGCCTCCAGCATGACCTTGCTGGCTTTCCTCACCCACAGCGGGCAGGTCTGCGAGTCCGGCACCCGTCTGATTGTCCCTCGTAAGATGCAGGATCAACTGGTTGATGCCATCATCACCAAAATCAAAAAACTCAATATCGGCGACCAGATGGATCTGGCTACCGACTTGGGACCCATCGCTTCCTCCCAGCAATTGCAGACGATTATGAATTATGTAAAGATCGGACAGAAGGAAGGTGCCCAAATCGCTTACGGCGGCAACCGCTTGAGCGGGGGTATCTATGACAATGGCTTCTACCATGAACCTACCATTTTTATCAATTGCAGCAACCAAATGCAGCACGTCCGGGAAGAAATTTTCGGGCCGGTACAATGTGTGATCCCTTATGATGATCTGGATGAAGCGATCGCCATCGCCAATGACAGCCCTTACGGCCTCGGTGGAGGTGTTTGTTCCACCAATACCACCCGGGCGCAAAAGGTGGCCAAGCGTATGCGCACCGGCAGTGTCTGGATCAATACCTGGCATATCCTGCGTCCTGATGTACCTTTTGGTGGATACAAAGAAAGCGGTTATGGGCGAGAAAATTGTTACCATGCTTTGATGGCTTACAGCGAAGTGAAACACATCTGTCAGGATCTCACCCCTGATGCCAAGAGCAGTTTCATTTATACTTTCCTGGGATTTAACCGATAGAAAGGGGGTTTCTGTAATGGCAACACCAAAATATTTCGTTTGGGAATACCGGACTCTGGTGGAAGTCGGCTCAGGATGCCGCACGTTTGCAGCCCAGCGCTTTATGGAAATGGGTTGTAAACGGGTTGGCATGATTACCGACAAAGGCTTGATCGATGCTGGAGTAGCCGACATGGTCAAAGATGTGTTTGCGATTCAAGGGGGCGTTAAGATGGCCGGGGTTTATGATAAAATTGAACAGGACGCTGCCATGCGGGTCATCAATGACTGTGCCCGCTGGTACCGGGAAAATGCCTTTGACGGTATGCTGGTTGTAGGCGGGGGCAGTGTAATGGATTCAGCCAAAGGCGTAAAAATGCTTCTGGGTGGCGGCGCAACCGACATTAAAAACTTAATGCCCGGCAATCTGGGGCCCTACATCCGTCCCTTGGGAAAACCTCTTGGCGTACCTAATATTTTTATCCCCACAACTGCCGGCACGGGATCCGAAGTATCTCCTCTGGCGGTCATTTACAACGAAGCAGACAAGGTCAAAGGGGATGTCCTGCATCCCTATGTGCCGGCTGACATCGCCCTGCTCGATCCTGACCTGACGGTTGGTTTGCCGCCGGCTATGACTGTTTCCACCGGACTTGATGCGCTTGGCCATGCAGTCGAAGGACTGACATCACCTGAGGCGAATATTATGGCGGATTCGCTCAACATCCACTCCATCAAAATGATCATGCAATACCTGCCGATTGCCGCCAGCGACGGTAAGAACCTCGAAGCCCGTACCAATATGCTGGCTGCCAGCAATATGGCGATTATGGGATTCGCCATGGGTGGCATGATGTTCCCCGTCCATAATATCGCCCATGCCGCCGGCGGACAGCTTCGTATTCCGCATGGCCAGGCAGTTGGGGTCGCCTTGCCTGCCTGTATGGAGCATATGCCTTGGCATTACTGGCCCAAAGCCAAAGCGTTGGCCGAAGGGTTCGGGGTCAGATCGGACAGCCCGGATCCGGCTGAACTGGTCGCACTGGCCCGGGAAAAAGTATTGTCACTGATGAAGGAGTGTGGCTTTAAGCCTTATTTTGAAAATACCTTGGACGCAAGTCAGCAGGAAACCCTGTTTTGGGCGATTAAAGCCGACCCCACAGCCATGCTGTATCCGATCCCGGATGACACCATCAAAGCGATCATCGGCAGTATCTTCCCAACCATCTGAACGCCCACAAAAAAGCTCCCCCGGCCAGATTTATTGCGGGGGAGCTTTTCTTATTATCTGCTACTCGATCTTCAACAACAACTCCCCATTTTTAACCTGCCGGCCTTCGGTAACATTGATAAACGTGACTTCTCCGCCTACCGGAGCGATGATTTGGGTTTCCATTTTCATGGCTTCGATCACAATCAAGTTTTGCCCTGGTTTGATCTGCTCCCCTTCCTTAACCAGTATTCTGGCCACTGTTCCAGGTATACTGGCGCCAATTTCATTTTTGTTATCGGGGTCAGCCATGACCGTGGCAGTCGCAGCCTCGCCTTTCTGGTAAGATTTATCCAGGATGTTAATTGCTCTTTGATTGCCGTTTACTTCAAAATAAATCTTCCGGTAGCCTTCTTTGTCGATTTTCCCAATCGCCACCAGTTTAATGATAAAGGTCTTGCCTTCCTCGACTTCGACTTCACAAACTTCGCCTTCACTGATGCCGTTAAAAAATACCGGGCTGTTCATACGACTCAAGTCACCATACTGTTTTTTAAACTCAATATACTCCTCATATACTTTGGGATACAGCGCATAACTTAACAAAGCTCTGCGGTTTGGTTGAAAACCGTATCTTTCCTCCAGATATTTGCTGCTGGCATAAAAATCTACCGGTTCAAGCAATTCTCCCGGTCGGCAGGTAATCGGTTCGATGCCCTTCAGCACCAACTTCTGTAACTCCTGAGGGAACCCTCCCACCGGTTGTCCCATCATGCCTTGGAAATAAGCTACCGCCGAATCAGGGAAAGCCAAATCTTGGCCTTTGTCATAAATGTTTTTTGGATTTAAATCGTTTTTCACCATAAATATGGCCATATCCCCGACCATTTTGGAGGAAGGGGTCACCTTGACAATATCCCCCATCATTTCATTGACGGTTTTATACATTTCTTTGACTTCTTTGAATTTGTGCGCCAGTCCAAAGCTATCCACCTGGGGCTTCAAATTGGAATACTGGCCGCCGGGAATCTCATACTTGTAAATATCAGCAGTGCCGGATTTTAGTCCTGATTCAAATTCGCTGTAGTAAGGCCTTACATCCGCCCAATAATCAGAGATTTCCTGAATATCGTCAAGATTGATGCCGGTATCGCGGTTGGTATTCTCCAACGCTGCTACCACCGAATTGAGGGCCGGTTGACTGGTCAGCCCTGACAGGCTGTTAAAGGCAGTATCAACAATATCAACCCCTGCTTCTGCCGCCATCAACAAGGTAGCGACACCATTACCGCTGGTATCATGCGTATGCAGATGGATTGGAATGGATATTTCATCTTTTAATGCTTTAATTAGTTTTTCCGCCGCGTAGGGTTTTAGCAAACCGGCCATATCTTTGATGCCCAGGATATGTGCGCCCATTTTTTCAATCTCTTTGGCGGTTTCAACATAATAACGAAGTGAATATTTATCGCGGCTGTCATCCAGTATATCACCGGTGTAACAGATACATGCTTCGGCTATCTTACCGCTTTTCAAGGTTTCATCAACGGCAATCTCCATGCCTTTCAGCCAGTTCAGGGAATCAAATATCCTGAAAATATCTATGCCGGCATTGGCAGACTCCTGGATAAATTCCCGGATCACATTGTCGGGATAGTTGGTGTAACCGACCGCATTGGCTCCCCGCAACAACATCTGAAACATAATATTGGGTATTTTTTCCCGCAGCTGGGTAAGTCTGTCCCAGGGACTTTCTTTTAAGAAACGGTACGCTACGTCATAAGTCGCCCCGCCCCACATTTCCAGGGAAAACAGATCCTGGCCCAGATGAGCAGTAGCTTCCGCAATACGCAACATGTCAACCGTTCTGATGCGGGTAGCCATCAAGGATTGATGGGCATCACGCATGCTGGTATCGGTCATGAGCAGTTTGTTTTGCGCTTTGATCCACTCAACCACCCCATGGGGACCCCGGGAATCCAATATCTGTTTGCTGCCAACCAGTACTTCCTCACTGTTGAACTTGGGAATCTTTGGCACATCGTAATCTTTCCTGATCCCCTTGCCCTCATTGACAACTTTTTCGCTGATGTATTGCAAAATAGAAGCTTCACGGTCAGCCTTGGGAGTAATGTCAAAGATTTCTGGGGTTGCATCGAGGAAACCGGTATCACATTCTCCTCGCACAAAGGTAGGATGGGAAAGCACGTTGAGCAAAAATGCTTCGTTGGTTTTAACGCCGCTGATCACGGTTTCACGGATGGAACGCTGGGCTTTTTTAATGGTATCTTCAAAAGTTCTGGAATGCGCAATGATTTTTACCAGCAGACTGTCATAGTAAGGACTGATGACTGAACCGGTATAACCGTTGCCACCGTCCAGTCTGATCCCAAACCCTGATCCGGTTCGGTACACATCCAACTTGCCGGTATCCGGGGCGAAACTATTGTTGGGATCTTCTGTGGTGACCCGGCATTGGATGGCATATCCTCGCAGTTGAATTGCACTTTGGTCCGGGATTCCTACGACTTGTGAATCCAAACGATGTCCTTCTGCAATCAAGATCTGACTTTGTACAATATCAATCCCGGTCACCATTTCAGTAACGGTATGTTCGACTTGGATGCGCGGATTCATTTCAATAAAATAATGCTGTCCCTGATTGTCTACCAGGAACTCAACCGTCCCTGCGCTTCTGTAGTTTACTGACTGGGCGACTTTTATGGCATCTGCACAAATCGCCTGCCGCTGGGTTTCAGAAATCCCGATGGCAGGGGTAAATTCGATCACCTTCTGATGACGTCTCTGGATTGAACAGTCTCTTTCAAAAAGGTGAACGATGTTTCCATAATTGTCACCCAACACCTGTACTTCTATATGTTTGGGACTATCCAGGTATTTTTCAATAAAAATTTCATCACTGCCAAAAGCCTTGCGGGCTTCGTTTTGGGCACTGTGGAACTCTCTGAGCAAGTCTTCCTCGCTGCGGACAATTCTCATGCCCCGTCCGCCGCCGCCGGCAGATGCCTTTAACATGATCGGATAGCCGCATTGTTTGGCAAATCTGATGGCCTCCCGGTCTGATTTAATGGGTTTCTCCACCCCCGGAATGGTCGGCACACCAATTTCCTGGGCAATCAATTTGGATTTGATCTTGTCGCCCAGTTTATCCATCATTTCCGGGGTAGGCCCGATAAATTCAATGCCGGATTCGATACATTTCTTCGCAAATTCGGGATTTTCGGCTAAAAATCCGTACCCGGGATGGATCGCATCCACCCCTTTTTTAATCGCCAGGTTGATAATTTCTTCAATGGCCAGATAAGCTTCAACCGGGCCTTTGTTGTTGCCAATCAGATATGACTCATCGGATTTTGTCCTGAACAGGGCTAATTGATCCTCTTTCGAGTATACCGATACGGTTCTCATGCCTAATTCATGACAGGCTCTGATGATTCGAATGGCTATTTCTCCTCGATTGGCGATCAGGACTTTTTTAAAAGCTTTCATCTGTAATTTCTCCCTTTTTTAATATATCTAACCCGATAATGCGCCCCATGCCGGTTAGCCTTCATAAAACTTTACGTTGCCCAGACTTCTTTTGATGCTGCGGGTATATTTGTATTGCGGATATCCGAATATCACCATCAAACCTTGCTGATTGTCTTTCGGAATGCCATATTTATTGTTGATTTTGTTTTTATATTTTAAAAAGGGTGCGACTGAGCCGATCATGCAAGTTCCCAGCCCCAACGATTGTGCCGCCAGCATGGCATAGGTTGCAGCAATCGCATAATCCATGGGATCTGCCGTCGGCGAAGCATGAAAATACATGGCCAGAGGCGCATCATACAAGAGCCAGTCTTCACCCCGTGCCATCTTTTCACTGAAAAATTTCGGCAAAGGCGCGACGAAGGTTTTCATCAATCCATACACATCCTTGCCGATAAAAGGTCGCATCAGCGCTAAGGCCGGCGGGGAAAACATCCACTTTTGGGTTTCGAAAACACCCACAATATCTTGGGAGAACTCCCGGACCCGATTAAACCCATGCAAAACCAGGATTTCCACTTCCGAAGGCGGAAGTCCCATCGGAGCAGTAGCCACGGTATCAAGAATCTTTTCAATGACCTCTCTTTCCACTTCCCGGCGCTGAAAATTTCTGGTACTGCGCCGACCCTGTAAAAGGGTATGGAGTTGAGTGTAATCAGCCCATTGTTCACGAGGCGGCATCTCCAGCAGATCTTCTGCCGAAAGATCCCGTCCTTCGATAATTATGCAACGTTGTGGACACACTGCAGCACACTGACCACAGCCAATACAACCAAACAAGATGCTTTGATCAACACAAACCCGATCACCCTGAATAAACAAAGGTTTCCCTTTGCAAACCTCTACACAAAGACCGCAAAGACTGCAATGCTCATGGTCAATGATGACTTGTGCATTGCCCTTGGCTCTCCTGGTGGCAATCGGCATGAAACAACCTCCCCAAACCCTAGGATTTGCGGCCGACGAATGCTTAGCGCCAGGAACAAAAGTATTGCTCGGCCACGTCCAGCAGGGTAAACAAGCAAAATCCCAAGAGACTTAGCATTACGATCCCGGCATACATATCCAGGTAATTCACCCTCATCCAGGCATCCATTATAAAATAGCCCATCCCGTATTCGGTACCGAAAGTTTCTGTAAAAAACAGGATCGATACAGCAGTTCCTAAAGCCAGACGGGTAGCGGTAAGAACTTCGGGCAGGGACGCCGGAAAGATGATTTCCTTGAATATCTGCCGGCGACCGGCTCCCAGTGATTGTAAAGAACGAAACATTTCCTGCGGTATATTCTTCACCGCATCGCGGGCAGTAATAACAATCTGAAACACAATAATTAGGACAATCATAATCAGTTTGGAAGCTTCCCCTAATCCAAACAGCAGCATCACAATCGGCAGCAGTGCAATTTTCGGTACCGGGTAGGTAAAATAGACCAATGGGGAAAAGATCTTGTCTACTTTGGCAAAATAGCCCATTAACAAACCCAGAGAAACACCCAGCAGAATCGAAATCGCAATGCCCGCTACAATCCTGCCCAGACTATACCAAAGATGGATCTCCATTCGAATTTGAAAAACCTCCACAAGATTGACAAATACCGCTGTCGGTGTTGGTATGATCGGCATTTTGAGCAGCATGGCCACTGCCTGCCAGACAACTATGACCAGCACAAAGCTGTACAATGCGCCTTTCCACTTTTCACTTGACTGCAATGTGCTCATCCTTTATCCAGTAAATTTCTCAATTGTCTTGACATCTGGTAATACTCATCGCGATAACGTAAATTATCTCGTTGGAAGCAGGGATTTTCATAAATCCCCAGGATCCTGCCCGGAGAAGATGAAAACACCACGATTTTACTACCCAGATAAAGAGCCTCATCCACACTGTGGGTGATGAAAACGGTAGTCAAATGGTGAGCCTGCCATATTTTCAGAAAGAGTTCCTGCATTTCCTCGCGGCTGATTGCATCCAGCGCGGAAAAAGGTTCGTCCATCAGCAATATATCAGGTTTTAACAAAAATGCCCGAGCAATTGCTACCCGTTGCTGCTGTCCGCCGCTAAGTTCTTTCGGATAGCGATCCAGCAATTGGTCTATCCCTAATTGTTTGAGAATATAATCAAAGTATTCTTCTTCCCGTGGCTGGCCTTTGATTTTGACTCCCAGAACAATATTCTGACGGACATTTTTCCAAGGCAGCAAGCCATAGTTTTGCAGAATCAAACCAATCCTTTGTTGCCTGGGATCTACCGGTCTGCCGTTTATCAGTACGGTTCCTTCATAATCTCGAATAATTCCTGACAAGACATATAAAAAGGTTGATTTTCCGCAACCGGAAGGACCTATAAAAGTAAAAATCTCTCCCTGGCCGATATTTATATTGATTTGTTCAAGCGCCAGTACCGCATTGTCCGGACTGCCATAACGAACGCTTAAATCTTTAATATCTATCACAAATTCACTACCTTAAAATGTCTTCTGCGGTGAGGTCTTCGTAAGCATAGCTTTGTTTGATTAAATTTTTGCTTAGCATCCACTGCACTACCTCAGCGACAATCCTGGCATCCAGCGCTTCCGCGTGGGTATAATGCGGCAAAGTAAAACTGTCCTTGATGGCAGACGGAAATCCCTGTTCCTGAATGATAAATTCAACATCGCTCTCCCGCGGTTGCTTTTGCAGATAATCTACCGCTTCGTTATAGGCAGCGAAGATGGCCTTAATTTCATCCGGGTTTTCCTTTAAGCTTTTGCCGGTAAAAGCAATCGCTCCCGCTTTATGGTGCATTTGATCGGTACTGCTCAATACCACCGCCCCGTCTTTAAGGGCCAAACCGGCCAACGGTTCCGGCAGAATGGCCGCATCAATTTTGCCGCCCTGCAGCATTTCCAAACGTGTCGGCAGCGGTGGGATGGCAATTTTATTAATTTCTTCTGCCTTTATTTGTTCTGTTGCCAGCATCTTGTCAACAGTGTATTCCATGATCGTATTGGTGGAAAGCCCGACCGACTTACCAGGCAAATCATCCAGAGAAGCGATGATGGCCTCCCTTCCGGCCATTAGCAAAATATTGCCTTCACTTCTGGCAATCATTTTAAGATCAATGCCACCTTCATTGGCAAACACAACTGCCAGCACGTCCGTAATGACTCCGTCCAGCCTGCCGGTCTGCAGCGCGCTGTCCCGGTCCTTGGCACTGGTAAAATGTTCGATTTTGACCTGGACGTCAGCTTTGGAGAAATACCCGTTTTTCTCCGCGATAATAAACGGTATGGATTCAACATCCGGCATAACGCCAATCGTGATGGTTTTATGTTCTCCCATTTCAGCTGCGTTGTTTCCCGTTTCACCACAGCCAGCCAAACCAGCTGTAAAAAACATGACCAACAAGATCGTCAACAGCTTCCTCATTTTATCCTCCCGTCCACACAAGAATCTATTACATTTGAATGAGCTTTTCCTTCCCTGCAACAATTTTATACCATCATTATTAAGAAACCAACTATTTATCCCCCTCCTCGGGGACAATGCAGATAAAAGAAAAGTCTTCTGACCCGATGTTTTTAAATTGATGTTCCACATTGTCTGGTACATAAGCGATCGAGCCGGGACCAACTTCATAATCATGACCGTCCAGATACAATAAGCCCTGACCACTGATGACATAATTGATATGGGGCCAGGGATGGGTATGCCGTGGCGTAAAACCGTTGGCGGCCAGGTCAAACTGCCGCATCGTCCAACCTTCCCAGCCTTGCTTCGGACCAATTAAAACCTTTTTTATCACGTTTTCCATTACTCCAGGATGATGGATTTTCTGACCTGCGATTTCCTTTATTTGATCTATAAACATGTCAACCCCTCTTTCTTGTTGAATATATAATTGTATTGTCTCAACAGAGCATTATTCAAACTTACAAATGTTTATGCCCTCTATTAAACATCATAACACGAACCAAGCCCCTCACCGACAGGGAAAATTCTCAGGTTGTTCACTTCTTTATACCAGCGTGATGCTATTATGGTACAATCATAGATAGACGAAGGGAAAGGAAGCTTGCTTGGCAAATTATCTGACGGGAAGTAGGGATCGGCTTGATCAAGATGTCTCCGTTTGGCAACGTAATGCAATTGGAAATGGGCAAGGAAGTCAATGGACAAGTGTTATACAGCATGGCAGCTTATTATGTGGATGGGATTTTATTTGATACCGGCCCTTATTCTGTGACTGACGAGGCGGCAAAAATTTTCCCTTCCCTAGTGGTCGAAAAGGTCATCAATACACATCATCACGAGGATCATATCGGCAACAATTATCTTCTGGACAAGCAAGGAATACCGATTTTTGCTCATGATAAAGCAGTTGCGCTGATCGAAAATCCATCTCTCTGGACGGACCGTTTGCTTGATTATCAAAAACTGGTATGGGATTATCCCCCGGCATCCCGCTGCAATCCTTTGGGAGAATATTTATCAAGCCGCCATTACCTCTTTAAGGTCATCCATACACCCGGACATTCGGTCGATCATATCTGTCTGCTGGAAGAGGAGCAGGGGTGGCTTTTCAGCGGGGATCTTTTCTTGGGAGAAAAAGTGAAACAACTGCGCAGCGATGAAGATATCCATCTGAGTATCAAATCCCTGGAATGCCTGCTGCGATATCAATTTGACACCATATTCTGCTGCTCCGGTCGGGTTTTCAAAGACGGATGGCATAAAATGCAGGCCAAACTTGACTGGTGGCAGGACATCCGGCAACAAGTCATCATGCTGGGAGAACAAGGCTTGCAGGATGAAGCTATTCGTGATCAATTGCTCGGACCAGAGAATCTTCTCGCCCAAATCACAGAAGGAGATCTCTCCAGATTGAATTTGATCCGTTCATTTAATAACCGGAATATTATGAATTGAACCCTTCAATAACGGAGTCAACAATTACGATTACTTGATCGGTTCATCGCCCAGTTGTTTTATTGCTGGATGGTTTAATGCAGTCTTCCTTAGACTCCTCATTTCAAAGAACATCATTGTTGCGGACAGACAAACCGCTAGTAAATCTGAAATCGGTGCCGAACGCCACACCCCTTCTGCCCCCCAAAAACGCGGCAAAATGAGCAACAAGGGGATAAAGAACAAGATTTGACGCGACAAACTAAGAACAGCTGCCTGGCGCGCCTTGCCAACCGCCTGAAAATAAGTTGAACTGACGATTTGAAAACCAATCAGCGGAATCAGGGCCATATAGACCAACATGGCGTGGGTGGTCAGCGCAGTCAGCGCAGTGTCTCCTTCACTGAAAAGCCCCACCAATTGCTCAGGCCAGATATGTATGGTCACATACCCGGTCAGGGCAATCGCGGTTCCGGCCAGAACCGCCAGTTTCCAGGTTCCCTTGACCCGGTCATACTGTTGGGCACCATAGTTGTAGCCGATTATGGGCTGCGCTCCCTGAGATACCCCTAAAACCGGCATAAACAGCAAAGTCGCTACACTCATAATAATACCAATCGCTGACAAAGCAATGTCTCCGCCATAAACCATCAACGTCCGGTTCAGAATCACCTGTTGCACACTGGCAGCAAGCTGCATGGCAAAAGGCGCAAAGCCGATTGCCATAATGCTGGTTAGAATAGGCCACTGCAACCGCATATTGCTGAGTTTGAGCTTGACCAGGCTTCTGCCGGTAAGAAAATAGCTTAAAACCCACAGGGCAGAAATAAACTGCGCCAACACCGTCGCGAAAGCCGAGCCTTTCATCCCCCAGCCAAATTTAAAAATAAACACATAGTTTAAGATCACATTGCAAAATGCCCCCAATAATTGCGTGTACATCGACACCTTGGGGTTGCCTTCCGCGCGGATGAAATTATTGACCCCCATGCTAAAAGAGCCAAAAACCGAGCCCAACATAATAATTTCAGTAAAATCCTTGGCATAGGGCAACACTTCCTGACTGGCCCCCAGGAAAATCAGCACCGGCTCGGTAAATAAAAAGAAAAACACTGCACACAAGGCTGGCAGCAGCATGATCATGACCACCGCATTACCGGCTATTTTCTCGGCTTCTTCCTTGCGCTGTTCCCCCAGGCGGATGGATATCAAGGCAGTGGCGCCAACACCGATGAGAATGGAAACGGCCATGAGGATGGTCATCATGGGAAACGCTACGGTGGTGGCAGCGATGGCCAATTGACCGATTCCCCGACCTAAAAATATCCTGTCAATTACATTATAAAGGGAGTTTACCAGCATACCAACAATCGCCGGCAGCGAAAACTTGAACAGCAGGCGGCCCAGACTCCCTGAACGCATTTCTTCAGTTCGATCCATCGATAAATGACTCCTATAAAACAAAATAAAAAACCTGGTCAACTGCGGGGACTCTCAGAAGCCTGAATAAAGACCTCTCAAAATGATGAACAGTATTCGATTAGTACATCTGGTTATATTACAAGATAAATTCTAATCACAATAAAATAAAGAATCAACTCATCCTCATATGTTCGAAACCTTTCCGGTTGGAACGATGATCATTATCAATCTTCCGGCAGTGATTTATCATTGTCATTGGCTGCCATGAAATCTGTAATTTCCTTGGCAAGCCATGCGCACCATTCATCCAATCCGGCTCCAGTCCGGCACGAAGTTTGAAACATTTTCATTGTCGGCGCCAGCGCGCCGGCACGATTACGCAAGCGATCTATACAAAAATCCGCCCCGGGTCCCTCCAGATAATCAGTCTTGCTCACCACCAGGGCATCACAGACCGAGAACATCAGGGGATATTTTAATATCTTGTCATCCCCCTCCGGCACACTAAGAATCATCGCTTTCATAACCGCTCCGGTATCAAATTCAGCCGGGCAAACCAGGTTGCCAATGTTTTCAATAATGATCAAATCAATGTTTTCCAAATCCATGGTTTTTAATGCCAGGTGGATCATCGGTGCATCCAGATGACAGGCACCGCCGGTGCGCAGTTGTACCGTTGGAACCCCTTCCGCCGAGACTTTTTCCGAATCCACCATTGAATCGATATCACCCTCGATTACAGCGATTCGAAAAACATCTTTCAGGCGACGAACGGTTTCGATAATCAGGCTGGTCTTGCCGGCTCCGGGCGATGCCATCAAATTGAGCATAAAAACCCGGTTACGGCGAAGTTTTTCTCTTATTTCATCCGCACGATGACGATTCGCAAATAATATTTCTTCCTTGATTTCAATCAATCGGACCTGACTCATTGTATCACTTCCATCTCATTGGCATCATAGCTTTATGTGTATTCTACCACATACAATTGCTGCTTACGTCCACCAAGGCAAGAATGATGGCAATGTCTCCGGCAAATATGGGGGCTGGTTGATGAAGAGCAGGGATATTGAAGGGCTTGCACCAGAACAGATCAAGGATCTCTTTGCTTTGCCGGCAGTGCCAGTCTATCAGGTAGATGTCATCATAAAAGCCGGCACCCATCTGCATAGCGGACTAACCAACCGGAATGAGGGCTGGGGCAATGGAGGCGGCATACAATTTGATCTCATGGGACAACGCACTGGGGAATTTTTACACGAAAGGCCTCTCCCATGAGCAGTGATAAAATGATGCGCAATTGCTTTGCTGTAAACGGTTCATCTCTACTCTTGCCGGAACAAAAAATTGTTTTTTCATACGACATTCGCTCCGTGAAAATGGCAAATGATTTGTACATTGTGCTTCTGTCCATCCCTCTGGATGATCCTATGTCCAGAAATCTTTATGCCGTTAAACCATCCGGTGAAATTGATTGGCAGGTTGAGGACCCGGGTCACTGGGTGAAAGATCCGCTTCCGTTTGAAAACCTTTTTATTGATGATGACAAAACACTCCGGGTCTCAGACTTTTATGGACGGGTTTTTCAGATCGACGTTCACAATGGACAAATTCAAAACAAAAAAAGTATTAAATAAGGGTAGTAATACCTAAACAATGAGGGAATCAACTGTTGTATAATATTCATACCTATAACGCTAAAGGAGAAAGATATGAAACTTATTTCCTGGAATGTAAACGGACTGCGTTCTTGTCTGAATAAAGGATTTATGGACTTTTTCCTGGCTGAACAGCCTGATATATGCTGCATTCAGGAAACCAAAATGCAACCCGGACAGGCAGACATTATGTTAGAGGGTTATGAAATGTTCTGGAACAGCGCAGAGAAAAAAGGCTATTCAGGAACCGCAATTTTTTCCCGGCTTAAACCGCAATCCGTCATGCTGGACCTCGAGCAGCCTGAACATGGCACAGAAGGCCGCATCATAACGCTTGAATATAATGATTTTTATCTGGTTAATGCCTACGCACCCAATGCCCAACGCGGCCTTGCCCGGCTTGACTATCGTCTGGCCTGGCAGAATGATTTTCAGGAACACTTAACCAGGCTCAAACAGAATAAACCGGTGATTGTCTGCGGAGATTTTAACGTGGCGCACCAGGAAATCGATATTAAAAATCCCAAATCCAATCACAACAGCGCCGGCTTTTCTCCCCAGGAGCGGGAAAAGATGACGGAGTTGATTGCATCAGGTTTTATCGATACTTTCCGTTTTCTCCATCCTGATCAGGCAGGTGCCTATACCTGGTGGTCCTATATGTTTAATGCCCGGGAAAAGAATGTAGGCTGGCGAATTGATTATTTTCTGGTATCAGGGGGAATCAAGGATCAGATAAAAGATGCCATGATCTATACAGATGTCCTGGGAAGTGATCACTGTCCAGTCGGATTGGAAATTTGGTAACGAAAAGTTAAAAAACCCTTAAAAACTGACCGCACCCGGATCATCGGGTGCGGTTCCTGGTTAAACCATATCATTTCTCTGGATTGTGATGCAGTACGCCAGCTTACACTTTGATGCTTTTGGCAGAAACAATCCAAGGGGCTGGGAAAGGCTCCATCATTTTTTTACTGTTGACCCGGGAGACTGCCGTATGAATGGCTTCGGTACGTTCCAAGCCGTTTTCCCTGAATAATGAAGGCAGAGCGGTCAAAATCTCGAAGTCCAATGTATAAACCACAATGTCCATGCTCGGATTAACCACCAGCAAACTCTTGATTTCGCTGTCAATCCGGGGAGAAGCCACAATAAAAGCTTTATTAGGCACCGGCAATCCTGCCAGAATCCCATCGGCCAAAGACTCAACGATGACAACGTTGTTCAGACCAAATTTCTCAATATTGCATTTCATCGTGTTACGATCATGACGGTCATATTCTACTGCAATGATATTGCCCTCAGCTGCAATCATGGCAGCCTCCACCGCAATACTCTCCCCTGAGATAATACATATATTGTCCTGATCAGCCGGATTGAGCTTGTTCATGATGATGGCACGCACCTCCCGGCAGACATACTGTACCGAGCCGCATGAGAAACGGCTGTTTTCCAAGCCCACCTGGTAATTGGTAGCTGCGTCAGGATTGAGAATCAACATGGCTGCCGATGCATTGATCCCGCGATTGATCATGTCCGAGACTTTGTTGTGCTTTATTTCACCGGATGGCTCGGAACCTTCGTTGTACCAGATTTCACAGTCACCCAGTTCCGAATTCCACATATCGTAGAAGATATCCGGATGTCCCGCATCTGTAAAGACCAATACAGCCCGGTTGGTCATGACGGTAGGGATTAGGTTCTTGTTTTTTCCGGTAATGTCCAGCATCTTTAGTTTTGCCAGATTGATATCAACATTTTGAGAAAAATACTGGAGCCAGGACAAAATCACCTCATTTGAAAACATTGTCTGTTCCATAGGCAAAACCTCCTTGTTAACAGTTATCATATCATTGATTTGTATTTATTACCATATTTCTGGTCAATTGTTTAAGAACCTGTACGTTCCAGCAATCGTTCCCATTTTTGATCTACATAAGTTTGCGCTTCTTCCAGCATCCACTCATTGCCCTTCTGAAACATATGGCGGAATCTGCCCTGTGGCCGGAGAAAATCCTCCACCGGCAACTTCTTTTTAGGCGTATAACTAATCCGCCACGAACCTTCCTCCACCTCATAAAGCGGCCAGACACAAGTATCAACTGCGAGCTTTAGAATTTCTGCCAGTTTGGCCATGGGATACTCCCAGCCACGAGGGCATGGGGACAGTATATTCAGAAAACAAGGGCCTTCGGTATAAATGGCTTTATTGGCTTTGGTGTGCAAATCCTTAAAATTTCCCAGCGGAGCAGTCTGGGCTACATAAGGGATGCCATGGGCAACCATGATCTCCGTCAGGTCTTTCTTGTTTTGCTTCTTGCCCTGCCCCACGGAGCCGACCGGCGTGGTGGTGGTGCGGGCAAAACCAGGCGTGGAGGAAGATCTCTGGATCCCGGTGTTCATATACGCTTCGTTGTCATAGCAGACGTAAACCATGTCATGCCAGCGTTCCATTGCACCGGACAGAGACTGAAAGCCGATATCATAGGTGCCCCCATCTCCGGCAAAAGTGATAAACTTGACGATCCCGTCCACCTTGCCGCGGCGTTTCAATGCGTTATAAGCGGCCTCTACGCCGGAACAAGTCGCAGCCGCGTTTTCAAAAGCAGAGTGAATATAGCTGTCCATATAGGCGGTATACGGATACATAAAGGTCGAAACCTCCAAACAACTGGTGGCATTGACCACCACCGCCCGATCCTCATTATCCAATGCCCGCAGCACTCCGGAGACAACCACCCCGGCACCACAGCCGGCGCAAAGCCGATGACCTCCGGTGAGTCGCACCGGCTTTTCCACTTCGTGTTTTAGATTATATATTGTGCTCATGCCTGATCCTCCCTTGACCTTTGTCCCAAGTGCGTATAGATCGGTCCAATCTCCCCAGTCGTCGCAATTCCGGCTAGCCGGGCAAATACTTTTTTTACATCCTTGGTTTTAAAATCACGACCACCCAGACCGTAAACGATATTGATCATGTGCGGTCGCTGCGGCAAATCGTACAAGGCACTGCGGGTCTCGGCAAACAAGGGACCACCATTGGCGGAAAAACCCTCGGATTTGTCCATCACGGCGACAGCCTTGGTTTCCGCCAAGGCCCGGGCCAATTCTTCTCCCGGGAAAGGACGAAACACTCTGATTTTGACCAATCCGGCCTTGACTCCTTCGTCTCGCAGCTTGTCGACCGCTGCTTTGGCTGTCCCCGCACTGGACCCAATCAATACCACCGCAAGCTGGGCATCTTCCATTCGATATTCCTCCAACAAGCCATATCGGCGTCCGGAAATCTTTTCAAACGCTGCCGCTACCTCCAGTATGCGGGCCTTGGCCGCCTTCATGGCCTCGGCTTGCAATACCTTGTGTTCCATATAGTAAGC
>DAOTHZ010000035.1:1433-20990 GCA_035447945.1 Syntrophomonas sp. | reverse complement strand
CAAAAGCCAGGATGTCAATGGCATCGGCCTGCACATCAATGGGCAGCACCCCTGCGCTTTGGGCACTGTCGACCATATAAATAATGCCGGCCTCCCTGGCCAGACGGCCGATTTCCCGGATGGGCAAAATGGTGCCGGTGACATTGGACGCATGCAGCGTACAGATCATACGCGTATTGGGTTTGATTGCCCTGGCAATATCCTGCGGATCAAGGCTGCCGTCAGCAGCACAGGCCACCTGCGTCCATTCGATGCCATGCCGGCGCAGCGCATACAATGGCCGGGCCACCGCATTGTGCTCCATGCTGGAAGTAATCACATGATCACCATGGCGCAGCAAACCTTTCAAACCAATGTTCAGAGATTCGGTCACATTGGCAGTAAAAGCGATGTCAAGGCTATCCTTGATGTTAAAAAAACGTGCCAGCGCTTCCCTCGTTTGCAAAATCACCGAGCCGGCCTCTATCGACTGCTGGCTGCTGCCGCGCCCCGGATTGCCGCCCATATTACGATTAAAATGATCCACTGCCCGATAAACACTATCTGGCTTGGGATACGTAGTTGCTGCATTATCCATATAAATTGCGGGCATCTGTTGTTCCCCTTCCGTGACCTGCCTGCCTGTCTTTGCATTTGGGATTATGTTAGCTTATGCCAACTTCCATGATTTGTTGCAAGCACCTTTCCCGATTTAAACTATCCCTAATATATCACACCGAACCTTATCTTTAAAATAATTTTTAGTTATAGTTTGACGGAACCTGCCCGCTCGTCAGGGAACGTGATTACGCTGCTCTATGCGCCGGAGCGGGGTGCTTTTAAATAGATATAATTGGTGCTGGCCGTGGCAATCAATTGATTGGCCTGGTTGTATGCCGCACCCGTCATGTGAATCTTGGTCTTTCCCTTGACAATGATGGATGCAGTTATGACAAGTTCATCTCCGGCAAAAATTGGGCGATGATAATTCGTATACAAATCAACCGTGGTGGTCGCCTTGGTGCCAGTCACTGCCTGGCACAACGGCCCGAATACATTGTCAAACGCTGCGGTGATAAAGCCTCCCTGCATACTTCCACCGGGATTAAGATAGCTTTCCAAAACTGGAAAGGCAATCGTCAACCGCTCATTTCCATTGAAATCAATCATTCTTCCCTGCATGAAAACAAAACAATTAGGGGCCACCCCAAGCTTGATATTTAACTTCTCTTCCGGTTCCTGTTCGGATTGACTGAAATCCTTCATTTGTCTTCCTTCTTTCTTGGCATATTGATATGAAACTGTCAAAAAGCAAACCAACAAGTATACTTTTACCAAAACGTATTGATACTAAGTAATAAATTATATCGAAATATAATAATTTGGCCGGTTCCATATATAAAAAATAATAAAAATGTGCTAGCATCATTATATACCGTAGGATATTTTGAACAAAGGAGGATTATCCAGTGAAAAAACCCGTCTACTTTATCAACAAATTTCACAAGGGAAATTTTCTGCGCCTGATAAAAAAAGCTGGCAAAAACTATCCTGACATCACGCCTATCGCGTATGTATTAGCGGCGATCGGTACCTTGGGAAATTCCGAAGGTTCCTTTGCCATCATAGACAAATACTTTCTCCCCACCGACATTGATTTTGAATCGCTGTCGCAGACCTTGACCGGAGATGCTGCCGACCGGGCGTTATTAAAAGTCGCTGCCAACCTTTACAACAGTGAAAACTACGCCAATTTAAGTGATGTTTTCAGTCCGTTGAATGACGAGTATCAGGCTGTAATCTATCAGGCTTTATTGGTCAAGTTCCCAAGTTTTTCCCGTTCATGGGATAAAAAATATCCTTATGCGGAAGGAGATTAAACGTACATAGCTTTAATCAAGCCAGCTGCCGGCTGGCTTTTTTATATGCCCACCCCCTTGACGGAAAGGTGCTCGTCAAGTGTTTTTTCATCGTTTGACGGACATTTCCCATTGAATTAATCGTCCTGTTAAGGTAATATTTATTAACAACAATTATATTCCAGGATATTTTTTTAATATACTATTGGCGTCACAGCAATCGCTTGCAAAAGATACGCAGCAATTCTATTGAGAAAACCACCAGCCAAGCATAATAAAACAAGGAGGGTAATTAATGTCTTCAAACTTTATCAACACCACCCGCGACCACAAATTTATTCTAAAAGAATGGCTCGACTTGACCAAGGTTCTGGAAACAGAACGGTTCCAGGGAGGTTACAGCGTCGATGATATCGATTTCATCCTCGACAATGCCCTGAAGGGAGCCAAAGAAGTTGTCGCCCCTACCAATGAAGATGCTGATAAAATCGGCGGCATTTACGTGGACGGTCATGCCCGTATGACCGAATCCTGCAAGACGGCTTATCATTTTATTCAGCAGAACGGTTTCTGCAGCAGCAATAAAGACAGAAATGATCCCTCCGCCGTGCCCTTGAGCGTGATGTGGGCCATGATGGAATTCATGATCGGCGCCAATCCACATATCGGAACCATCCTGGCCGGTCCGGCTGCCGGCGGTGAAGTGCTCGAAGAGTTTGGCAGCGAATATTTGATCAATATGTATGCCGGCAGAATGTTCAGCGGGGAATGGACTGCCACCATGTGTTTGACCGAACCATCAGCCGGTTCCGATGTCGGCGATCAAACCACCAAAGCCTATCCAACGGATGAGACCGGGGTTTATATGATCAAAGGAACCAAATGTTTTATCAGCCATGCAGAAAACGGCATTTGTGACAACACCATTCATTTGGTGCTGGCCCGTATAGAAGGAGCCGCGCCCGGCACCAAAGGTCTTTCCCTGTTTGTCATACCACAGTACTTCAGTGAAATGGACGGCACCATCCTTGGCCCCAACGACGTAAGCGTCAGCGGTATCGAACACAAGATGGGCATCAAGGGCAACGTCACCTGCGTTTTGAATTTTGGCGAAAACGGCCAATGCAAAGGCTGGCTGGTCGGAGATCCCCCCGGTGAAGACGGAGTCGGCAAAGGGATGATGCAAATGTTCAGGGTTATGAACGAAGAGCGTCTGATGACCGGACACGGGGCGCTCTCCCTGTCAGCGGTAGCTTACCATAATGCCGTTGCCTACTGCAAAGAACGCATTCAGGGCAGACCGTTCACCAATCCCAAAGGCAATCGGGTGCCCATCATCGAGCACGAAGACATTCGTCGCATGCTGCTGTTCCAGAAGTCTCATGTGGAAGTATTTCGTGCCCTGATCCTTTACAATTTCTATCTGCTGGACATCGCCTACAACAGTTCCGACAAAGAATTGGCCAAACAGTGTGATGCCTTGGTGAGCGTCAACATCCCCCTCATTAAGGCCTATTGCAGCGATATGGCGATCGAATGTATCTCCAATGCCATGCAGTGCTACGGCGGCTACGGCTTCTCGGAGGAATACCCGATTGCCGAACTGTACCGTGACTGCCGCATTTATCCCATCTGGGAAGGCACCAACTTCATTCAGTCCCTGGATCTGGTAGGCCGCAAGTTTACGATGGCCAAAGGCCAGGTGTTTGGTCTGTGGTTAAGCCAAATCAGTGATTTCCTGAACGCAAATCGCGGCGCCGCTGGTTTTGAAAAAGAATTTGCCATCATGGATGCAGCCCTGCTAAGCTACCAGGCAATCCTGGGAACACTGGGCGGATATATGGGCGAAGGCAAAGTCAGAATGATGCCTTTGTTCTCCACCCGCATCCTGCATGCCACAGCCAAGCTGCTGGGCGGCAAACTGATCCTTGACCAGGCCTTGCTGGCGCAAAAGAAAGTTGATGAATTGGGTCCGGATCATTTTGATTATGCCTTCTATGCCGGTAAAATTGCCTCTGCCCGTTTCTATATCGGCAATATCGTGCCTGAGATTGAAACGGTCAGCCAGATCTTTAAAAACGGCGACAAAAGCGCCCTGGAGATTCCGGAAGAAGCATTTTTTGTCTAAAACTCAGTATCATCACGGGGAAGCTCAAGGGCTTCCCCGTTTTTGATTTCTGTCACAGAATTGCTATCCGAACATTTATCTCCTATAATTGCTATAGGTTTAAAGGTGGGAATATCTTAAATAATACAGCGTTATATCCATGTGAACCGGCAAGAATGAATGAGGGTGAAAAACGTGAGCAGACTAAACCCACAGCAGACCAGTCAACTGGTTGCAGCGATCGTCAACAGTTATCGGGAGAATCAGACCGCAGTTTCCATGGAATCTGTATCCCAGCCTCGACGGGAGGTCATCGTCAAGGTTATCTTTATGCTGCGGGAATTACTCTTTCCCGAGTATTTCGGGCAGCGGCAGCTAATCAGTACCACCATCGAATATCATATCGGTGATTTACTGATTAATTTGCACCGCATCCTCCACGAGCAAATCGTTCTGGCGCTGACGCATCAGGCCATCAGCAAAGATATCCCGTTGGATGATGTTGAGGCACAAGCCAGCGAGATTATCTATCGATTTTTAGACAAGATTCCTGCGCTTAGAAAAAGTATCGAGCTGGATATCCAGGCTGCCTTTGACGGCGATCCGGCAGCGACCAGCAAAGATGAAGTGATGTTTTCCTATCCGGGCGTCTTCGCCGTCAGCGTGTATCGGATGGCGCATGAACTGCAATTACTGGCGGTGCCGCTGATTCCCCGCATCATGACCGAATATGCCCACAGCGTTACTGGTATAGATATTCATCCTGGTGCTGCCATCGGCAAGTATTTCTTTATTGATCACGGCACCGGCGTCGTCATCGGTGAGACGACCTCCATCGGCAACAATGTCAAGGTCTATCAGGGCGTCACCCTGGGTGCGTTGTCCACGCGCGAAGGTCAGAATCTTCGGGGAGTCAAACGCCATCCCACCATCGAAGATGATGTTACCGTTTACTCCGGGACTTCCATCCTGGGGGGCGAAACAGTCATCGGTAAAGGTGTCGTGATCGGCAGTAACGTCTTTTTGACCAGATCCGTACCGGCCGGCACCAAAGTAAGCCTGAAAGCTCCTGATCTGGTATTCAAGGGGCAGTCCGGCCCGGGAGCAGACTCTGACCTGGATATTTAGACAGATCGGCTGGCAACACGGTTGCCCCCTAAAAAGAAATCCCTCCTGACAACTGCGGAGGGATTTTTTGTCTCTTTCATGGTTGCTTCTCTGCCTTTACTTGTCGGTAGCCTTGCAGATCAAGACTGACATGGACGAAACCTAATTCTTTTAGTTTCTGATGGACCGCATCCATCAGCTGCAGATCGCCGAATTTAGCTCTTTCTTCCGGAGATACCTCGATACGGGCAGCATGATCGTAACTTCTGACTCTGATTTGCCGAAATCCGCAATCATTCAGATAAGCTTCGGCTTCTTCCACTTGGCGCAGCTTGGGCAGACTGATTTCCTGCCCGCAGGCAAACCGGGTAGCCAGACAACTGTTGGCATGTTTATCCCAGGTTTTAAGCTGCATCCGTCTGGCCAGTTGGCGAATCTCCTCCTTGGTCAGATCGGCTTCCAGCAATGGACTGATGATCCCCAATTCGCGCAAGGCCTGCATGCCGGGACGATCCTCCGCCAGATCATTTAGGTTGGAACCGTCAGCTATCCATTCCAAATGGCTTTCCTGAGCGACTTTTTTTATCCGGCCAAACATCTCCCGTTTGCACAAATAACAGCGGTTGGCAGGATTGGCGGCAAAGCCCTCGATCTGCAAATGATCTGCGGGGATCACCTGCCAGTTGACCTGGGCTTGTTTGACAAAATCGAGCGCGTCCTGCAGTTCCCGCCTTGGCATGGTCGGGGTATCAACGATGACCGCCAGCACATTCCGCCCCATCACTCCATGGGCCACCTTGAGCAGCAAACTGCTGTCCACCCCGCCGGAAAATCCGACTGCCAAACCGCTCATCGAACCCAGATTGTAAATCAATTGACCGAGTTTTTCATTGAGATCCATTTCCATCATCATAACCTCATTCTAACGAATTTTTAAACGATATACCTCAGCCGCCTGCTGGGGCAGGCCATCTCCGTCCAGTGTTTGTCAGTCCAGGACACGGACAAGTGATTTGGCCTGCGGGCATGCAAATACATCACATGTTGCATCCGTCTATGCGAACAGCGGCGTGGATAGATAGCGTTCCCCGCTATCCGGCAGCAGCACCACGATTTGCTTACCCTTGTTCTCCGCCCGTTTGGCGATCTGTGCAGCAGCAAAAACAGCCGCACCGGAAGAAATGCCCACCAGCAGTCCTTCCGTTTTTACCAAGCGGTGCACCGTTGCATAGGCCTCTTCTGTTTTTACCGGAATGATTTCATCCAGGATATTAACATTTAAAACCTTGGGGATAATGCCGGCGCCTATCCCCTGCAGCCCATGGGGTCCCGCTTTCCCTCCGGCAAGCACCGGGGAATCAAACGGCTCAACGGCCACGATCTTGATCTGCGGATTATATCGCTTCAATACTTCTCCAATCCCGGTAATGGTCCCACCCGTTCCGACCCCGGCTACAAAGAAATCCACCTGTCCATCAGTGTCGTGCAAGATCTCCTGCACGGTGGTCTGCCGGTGGGCTTCCGGGTTGGATGGGTTTTCAAACTGCTGAGGGATAAACGAATCTTCGATCTCAAGCGCCAGTTCTTCAGCACGTTTGATGGCTCCAGGCATGCCCTCCGCCCCCGGCGTCAGCACCAGTTCAGCTCCCAGAGCCTTCATCAGGATGCGTCTTTCCATACTCATACTGTCGGGCATGACGATGATGATGCGATAACCTTTGGCGACTGCAACAAATGTCAAACCCACCCCGGTATTCCCGCTGGTAGGTTCTATAATAACTGAACCCGGTTTGAGCAGGCCTTTTTCTTCGGCATCCTTGATCATGGCATACCCAACTCTATCCTTGACGCTGCCGGCCGGGTTGAAATATTCCAGTTTGGCGATCAGACGGGCTTGCAAATCCATTTCCCGGCTGTACGCACCCAGTTCCAGCAACGGGGTGTTGCCAATCAGGTCAGTTATTTGCGTTGCAATTTTAGCCATTATTTTTTACCTCCCTTGATATACTTTCACTTTTTTAATTATCTCTTAAAACCACCGTATTTCGTTTGCGTTATGAATGTAATCCTCTCCTTATAAAGAGTGAATCTCAAAACCATACTCAACCTAATCATTTCATAGCCCGCCCCGCCCATCGGCAATTGCTTATTACATGCCGGCAATTAAATCCCTGACCACTTGGCTGGCCAGCAGCAGACCGGCCACTGCGGGAACAAAAGTTATGCTGCCGGGAAGATTGCGCTTGCCCGAGCAAATTCCGCTTTTTAAACAGGATTCACATTCATTTTCAGAACCATTATCCTCCTCTACCTGAGGCTTGACCGGCTCTTCCCGGGAATAAACCACTTGCAGCGCAGTTATTCCCCGCCGGCGCAGTTCCCGGCGCATCACTTTGGCCAGCGGACATACGGAAGTACTGTAAATATCATCAATTTGCAGGCGACCCGGGTCAAGCTTGTTGCCCGTACCCATACAGCTTATAACCGGGATGCCACGCTGCTGTGCCTGAACGATCAGATCAATTTTAGCGGTGACGGTATCAACCGCATCAATGATATAATCATAATCTGCATTTAATATATCTTCCGCCTGATCGGGCAGATAAAAGTGCTGATAATTATTTATTTGCGCCCGTGGATTGATGTCCAGGATGCGCTGCCGCATAACCTCAACCTTAGGTTGGCCGATCGTTTTATGGGTGGCATGGATTTGGCGGTTGAGATTACTCAGATCTACGACATCATGATCCACCAGCGTCAGCTTGCCAACGCCGGACCGGGCCAGACCTTCGACCGCATAACTGCCTACCCCGCCAATGCCAAAGACGGCCACATGGCTGGCGGATAGTTTGGTCATGGCATCCTTGCCAAGAAGGAGTTGTGTACGGGAAAATTCATCTAACATGGCAAACCTTCTTCAAAATAAGAATTTGGCATAATACAAAAATATAGCGCCGTGCATACTTAAAATCATCCTATAGCCTTTATCTTGTTATCACTTCAAATATTTCTAACCTGATTTTAACCAAAGTTAATTAGCCAACAGTTTTCAAAAAAACTACCCAACAAAGGTCTATGACCCTAATCATTGTTTGTACTTAGCTTGTATTGTACTGATTTTTTCTTCATATATCAAAACAATTGCTTAAACCATAGCATGTTTTTCAGCAGGTTCTACATTTTTAACCGATTATAAGTCACAGGATACTTAAACTTAAAACTCAATAACGAAAATTAATATTTCAAGTGAAACAATCCCATTTTCGTCTCGTATAGTTAACGAGATGGCTCTTGAATTGCTTTTATGAGGATTCAGGTCCATCTTAGGCATATTGATAAATTTTAGGGGGGGGAAAACAGAATGGACAAGATTATGTTGCCCGGCCAATTTAATCCGGGCGGGATCAGGAAGCGCCTGTTATTATTGGCTTTGTTAATGCTTTGCAGCATGGGATTATGTATTGGCTGTGTTAACAACAAGGATTCCCAACCAGCAAATAGTATTCTTTATGAAAACCATACGCTGGGGTTCTCATTAAAATTGCCTCTGAATTGGGAAAATAACTACATGGCCAGGGAAGCAGACCATCAGGTGGCTTTTTACAGCAAAAAGGTAAATGAAAAATCAGGCGGAGGAGCTCTTTTTACCATTGTAAGGATGACCGGGGAACTGATTACGCCGGAAGATATGCAGCAGGCGCCCGTTGGTCAGCAAATCATATTGCAGGGCAATGGCTTTACGTATTTTGCCAGAATGCCGTCTGATGTGCAGTACCCCCCCAATGATAAAGCTCTGAGCAGCGACTATAAAACGATGGCAGAACAGATCAACAATATATTGGATAGTGCTGCCCTGCTGGGCAATGAAAAACCTAAACCAGCCAATGAAGGTTACAAAGTTGTCGGATCCAGCTTCTTTACCGTCGAGATCCCCGACAACTGGGAATTAAGGGCGGCTGATCAAGTCCCGCCTGACTGGCCTATTTCGATTGCAGGAAAATCAATCGGCTGGATTGCCTTGATTCCTTATAAAAGTGAACTGCTTGAGGATTCCGACGACGACAATGGCATGCGGGCCTATCTGTTTGACGATGAATCTTTTCGGGAAGTGCGCATAACGCTTAATAAAGAATATGCCGATCAGGCCACCATGGAAAAAATCAAAAACAGTTTTAAGTTTGCGGGCGGCCCCTTCAATGTAGTGGATTTACAAACCAATGCTGAAAAATATCTGGCCGGAGGAGGCAAAAAAGTATTCGGCAAGATAGATGGTTTTGAGATGAAAAATGGCAAGCCGGCCGCCGTGCGGGTTAGCATAATGAAATTTATAACCGATACATCCGGGGATAAATACCCGAACGGCTTTGGCATAGAAGATTTGCATAAGCTGGAGACTTATCCCCTGGATTTAGGTGTAACCGTTGCCCCCCTGGTTACCCCCCATCACAATTCATTAGGGTTTTATGCAATGCCCCTGCTGGATGAAAATTTTATCAAAAACTACGATTATAAAAATTATTATTATGATTTCATTTTTGGCCCGGACGGGCAGTTAAAAATATTATTAGGACACTATATACCTTAATATTACATGTGTAACGTATATTAAGAAGCATAAAATATATATAATATAATCCATAGGAGTGATCTTATGGAACGACGGGAATCACTAAAAATAAGCGGTATGACCTGCGCAGCCTGCGCCAGTCGGATCGAAAAAGGTCTGACCAAAATAGAAGGCGTGAAACAGGCCAACGTTAATCTGGCCCTGGAAAAAGCCACCGTGGAATTTGATGACAAACTGACTGACCCCCAACAATTGGCTGCGACCATTAAAAGGCTGGGTTATCACGTCATTGATGATCAGGCGGATGCGAACAGCCGGGTGGTTTTAAATTTATACGGCATGTCCTGTGCCGCCTGCGCGTCCAGAATTGAAAAAAAGCTGGGTGCAACTGAGGGTGTGACCCATGCAGCAGTAAACCTGAGCACGGAAAAAGCCGTGGTTGATTATGACAAAACCAAAATTAAGCTCAGCGATATGCTGCAAATAATTGAAAAACTGGGCTATAGGGCGGAACGCAGTGAAGAGATCAGCCGTGACCGGGAAAAAGAAGCCCGGGAAAAGGAAATCAGAAGCCTCAAAACAGAGCTGATCGTAGCCGCAGTACTTAGTTCGCCCTTGCTCCTGGCTATGATCCTGTCACTTTTCCGCCTCGACGTACCCAGCCTGCACAATCAGTATTACCAACTGGCGCTGGCTACTCCGGTACAGTTTATTATCGGCTGGAGGTTTTACAAAAATTCCTATTATGCGCTGCGCTCCGGTAGTGCCAACATGGACGTCCTGATCGCCATGGGCACCTCTGCAGCCTATTTTTACAGTTTGTATAATGTTTTTTTCCAGACGGTCCCGCCCGGCATCATGAAAGATTTGTATTTTGAGGCCAGTGCGGTCGTCATTACCCTGATCCTGCTGGGCAAATATCTGGAGGCAGCCGCCAAGGGCAAAACCTCGGAAGCAATCAAGAAACTGATGGGGCTCAGTCCGAAAACTGCCCGCGTGGTACGAGGCGGTCAGGAAATGGACATTCCCATCGAAGAAGTGAAGATCGGCGATCTGATCATTGTCCGTCCGGGTGAAAAAGTACCGGTGGACGGGGTGATAACCGCAGGCAGTTCCTCCCTGGATGAATCCATGCTGACCGGTGAGAGTCTGCCGGTGGAAAAGAGTATCGGTGATCAGGTTGTCGGGGCTACCATCAACAAGTATGGCACATTCAAATTTGAAGCCACCAAAATTGGCCAAGATACGGTTCTGGCCCAAATCATAAAGCTGGTTGAAGATGCCCAGGGCTTCAAGGCACCAATCCAAAAAATGGCTGATCAGGTCGCGGGGGTATTCGTGCCGGCAGTCATCACGGTGGCCTTGATAACCTTTGCTGTCTGGTTTTTGACCAGCGCAGATGTGAGCAAGTCTATAGTCAGCGCTGTGGCGGTGCTGGTCATTGCCTGCCCCTGCGCCCTTGGTTTGGCTACTCCCACCGCGATTATGGTGGGAACCGGATTAGGAGCGGAAAACGGCATCCTTATCAAAAGCGGCGAACATTTGGAATCAGCCGGTAAAATCAATGTGATCGTGCTGGACAAGACTGGTACCATTACCAAAGGTACCCCGGACGTAACTGACATCATTGCCGTCGGTAATTTGGAAATGGAAGAAATTCTGCGCCTGGCCGCCATAGCGGAAAAAAAATCCGAGCATCCTCTGGCAGCCGCGATTTATCAATTTGCTCTGGCCCATCTTGAGCAGGTGGCTGATCCGGAGCAGTTCGAGGCCCTGCCCGGCAAGGGCATCCGGGCGGTCGTGCAGGGCAAGGAAATTATAATTGGCACCCGTCAACTGATGTGGGAGCAGCAAATTGACCTTGCGCAATGCGAAATACAGCTTGCCCGCCTGGAAGACGATGGCAAGACCGCTATGTTAATGGCTGTGGAGGCTTCATTGCAGGCCATCATCGCTGTCGCCGACACGCTCAAGGAGCATTCCCGGGAAGCGATTGAGGAATTCCGGCAAATGGGCCTGGAAGTCTTTATGATAACTGGTGACAACCGGCGAACCGCACAGGCGATTGCCGCGCAGGCAGGCATCCGCCAGGTATTGGCTGAGGTGTTGCCGGAAAACAAGGCCGAGGAAATCAAAAAACTTCAGCAAACCGGCAAAATTGTAGCCATGGTAGGCGACGGCATCAATGACGCGCCGGCCCTGGCCATCGCAGATATTGGCATGGCCGTGGGAACTGGCACGGATGTTGCCATGGAAGCGGCTGACATCACCCTGATGCGGGGAGATTTGCGGGCTGTATCCGCCGCCATCAGACTCTCCCGCCAGACCATGCGCAAGATTAAACAGAATCTTTTCTGGGCATTTATCTACAACATTATTGGCATCCCCTTTGCCGCGTTTGGGTTGCTGAACCCGGTCATCGCTAGTGCGGCTATGGCCTTCAGTTCGGTATCGGTGGTCACTAATTCCCTCAGTTTAAAAAGATTTGATCCCCGATCGCAATAAACCGCTGGATCAGTATAATCATCAGCAACAACGAAAAGGAGGCGGAAATATCATGGCAAGTTCAGTATTGGAGGTAACCGGCATGTCCTGCAGTCACTGTGAACACAGTGTGAAGACGGCAGCAGGTTCTCTGGCAGGCGTGAAAGAAGTCAAGGTGGAACTTAAAACCGGCCAGGTAACGGTTGAATATGACCCGGCCCAGGTGAAACTGCAGGCGATCCGGGAGGCCATCGAAGATCAGGGATATGACGTGAAATAACCAGTTTGCGGATACGATTATAAAAAATTCGGGTTCAATTACATGAGCCCGAATTTTTATTTCACTATTTAGGAATATTACGTCCGGAGTAAATTTCCATCATCTCATGTTTGATCTGCTTCTTGATTCTCACCTTATCCTTGCTTTTCAGTTCCTTTTTGCTGGAACCGAACAGATAATTATCCAGATCGAATTCCTTGAGCAGCATTTTGGTGTGGAAAATATTTTCCTGATATACGTTCACGTCAATCATTTGATATTGATTGCGGGTCTTGCTGGTAATGTAATTTTGGATGGAATTAATTTTATGATCAATAAAGAACTTTTTCCCGTCCATATCACGGGTGAAGCCCCGCACCCGATAATCAATAAAACACATATCCGGCTGAAAAGTATGAATCAGATAATTCAAAGCCTTGAGCGGAGAGATATGACCACAGGTAGAAATATCGATATCCGCCCGAAAAGTGCTGATTCCCTGATCAGGATGGGTTTCCGGATAGGTATGCACCGTGATATGGCTCTTGTCCAGATGACCCACAACCGCCTCCGGCAGTGGTCCCGGCGTTTCAGCAACTGTTTCCCCACAGGTTGCTCCCGGATGCACATCGCTCTCAGCTATCAGAATGGTGACACTGGCACCTTGGGGATCATAGTCCTGCCGGGCAATATTAAGGATGGTAGCATCAATGATTTTGGCCACGTTGGTCAGAATCTCAGTCAGCCGTCGGGCGTTATACTCTTCATCTATATATTCAATATAATCATGACTTTGTTCCGGTTTGAGAGCGTAGCAGATATCATAAAGATTAAAGCTCAAGGTTTTGGTCAAATTGTTGAAACCAAATAGCCTGAGCTTCTTGTTAAGTGGTTTGATTTCCAAATTCGATCCCTCCGTGATGAATGCATTAATGTTTATTAAAAGATAATGGATTACCGGAACAAATTCAATAGCCAAACAACGATGATCGCGTTTTCAATATTTGGCAGTGTCCACTGGATGAATAATGAGTTGTTTCCGTCTGGGAATAAAAGTTTTGACTGCTTTCTTTATGAATGGCAGAAATGTCTGGTCAACGCAGTGATCTTTTCCGGAATTTCCATCGGGATGGTGTGACCGATGCCTGTAATTAAACGATATTCTCCTTGAGGGATCAGAGAGGCCGCCCTCTTGAGATCAATCAACGGCCGGTTTTCACTGCATTCGCCCTCCATTACCAGCACCGGGCATTGTATCTCGCGCAAGAGCGGCCAGGGATTATAATGTACACCGCCCATAAAAACAGCTGCCTCACGTCTCGGCGAACAGGCCAGGCGGATGCCCCCGGCCTCATTCTCCACCATACCATGGCAAAGGAACAGGTCCAGCATCTCCGCATCCCAGCTGTTATAAAGGGCTCTAGCCAGCAGATATTCCCGCGCCTCCTGCCGGTCCCGCCAGGCATTGCGCCGCTTTATGGATTTGGAGGCAAGGGGATGCTGATCAACACTCATCTTCATCGAATAAAGAGCTTCGGGCAGATAGATCGGTTCCATTAGGAGCATCTTGCGGGCCAGAGTTTCATCAAGCGAAGCCGTTATGGTGGCTACGGTTGCCCCCATGGAATGAGCCACTATGTAAAGGTTGCTCAGATTGAGTTGATGACAGAATGCAACCAGATCTTCAGCCAGCAGCTTCCACTTCAATCCGCCTTCCTCCGGTTCAGCATCCCGGTGATCGCAAGAAAAAGGGGCAATAATCCTGAACTCATCGTTAAGCCGACGAGCGATCGGATGCCACAGCCAAGGCGAAAAACCGGTTCCATGCAGGAACAGGATGGTCGGCCCCGGTCCATCATAAAGCAAATACTCCATAACCAACGAATCCTTGATCTTCACCCGTTTATGCAAAGGCTCACGAGTCACCATCTTTCGCCATGCTCCCCTCAAAAGCGCAACCTCACCCCAACACATCAAGGGTTCACACCCAACTTGTTGACGCTTTATTACTCTCCAATAAACCTGCTGCGTTCCCATTCTCCCAGATAATACTTCTTCAAAGAGATCTCCTTGTCCTTGTCATCTGGCAATAAATATTTCAATCTCATTGTAATCTTGCCTGATAGGCGGTCAGGATTAATTACAAATGCCAAGATTATAGCAATAAATGTTTTTGAATGTCTTTGGTCATGGAGATGAATAAGGATGTGGATAGCATGTACAAAAAATATGCCATAATCAACCAAGAAATCGAAGCCAGTTGTTCACTTTGCGCAACCGCCAATATTATACCTACAATCAGCTCTACAAAAATCACCTTAAAAAATCTTTCCCAGTTCACTTTCCATTTTCCGTCTTTGGGCAATTCCATCCATGCATTCTTGATGGCATAATAAATAGGAAGCAGTAAAATGCTTAGTAGTATTAAACGTACTCCTCCCCCATATATAAGTACGGCGAGGAGGATACC
The DNA here is from genome assembly GCA_035447945.1 of Syntrophomonas sp. Lineage (GTDB taxonomy): Bacteria > Bacillota > Syntrophomonadia > Syntrophomonadales > Syntrophomonadaceae > Syntrophomonas_B. The sequence goes on along the minus strand of DAOTHZ010000035.1, from coordinate 6,158 downwards.
GCATATTATAGCTAACGGTAATGGCATATTAACCTCCATTTATTGATAATTTTTTGTCTCAGACGCCACCTATTGATAGGCGTTCACGATCACGCCAAAATCGGAGGGTTCTCCCTGATTTTCAACCCAGAATCCCACTATTTTATTTCCATGCAATATAAGATCAACATTTGCTTCAACATTCTTTTCATTTATAACACCGTAGGTAACAAGCGTAACTTCTTGCCCTAAATAACTGGAAAAATCAAATCCATTTTGCTTTGATAATTCATTCCTGTCCTTTAAAAACTCACCAATCTTAACGTCATCGTTTATCTCATTAAAGGAAACTGGAAGCCGAAAATCAAAGTTTGCTCCGCTATTCATCATGATAGAATAACCCTGACTTTCCACAATTTGTTGGGCCGTTGCAAATTGATCTGCCACAACTGAATTACTTTCACTCCCGGTTTTGGAAATATCGATTAACTTCCAACCATCCCTTTGTTCAACCAAGTAAAATTTTTGGCTGGCTACAATTTTGTCAGTTGCCACGATTTCATCAGTTCCAGCTAAAAACATCAGTTGAACAGAATATACATCCTGAAAGTCTTTATAGCTTCCCAGGTAAGACATTTCAGTCTTATAACCCTGCTGCCAATACGAGTGCTGTAGATTTTCCCAGGGAAACTCACTCACAACCGCACTCAAAACAAAAGGTTGTAATTTATTTTGCTCAATGCCCCTGTCTGAAAGGACCATTGCCAACTGTCTTACGGTTTCCTTTGGACTAAATGGAAATTCAGGCCGCCATGAATTATGATAAACTTTAGTTTCCCAATCAGGTTTGATGAGCAGACTTTTTTTCTCTCCTGTCTTTTTATCCGTAACCACTGCCGTTACTTCATCAACTGCCTCGGGTACGTGATTACCATTAATGGAAAACATGCAAACGTTGGAGCCCCACTCCTGCTGTCGACCGGTTAGTGTAAATCTGTCTTCTCCGTAATACAATTCTATGTCTAGACTTTTGCCCAAAGGCCCCTCATTTTCCTCGTATGGCTGCGGAGAAATAATGATCCCTTTTACTTTGAGCGTGCCGTCAGGATTTACTTGATAGGGACTTCTATAGAAACTGATAACCTTGATCAACGGCAGCTGCATCTTGGCCGGCAAACGGCCAGCTGCTTTATAATACCAGGGAAGGTTATACCCATATCCCTGTTGTGTTTTATTGCTGTAATGGGTAAAGCAAACCTGCCTAAAGCTAACCTGCGTCTCCCCTACTTTCACCGTTTTATTGAGGTCATATTCCTGAACCACATACTTGTGCTGAGTATAAAAATAATAACTAACCCCTGACCACAGAACCAAGACAGCAAGCAACACACGCAGCCATTTTCTTTTCATTACATATTCCTCCCCAACCCGACATTGATTTATGCCATCGTATATTCAATATTACGGTAATATTGGCCCCTGACCCTGCTCATAACAGAAAAACTTATCGACAAATTTCGATGTTAAAGCCAGGGGATTTTGTCCGTGTAGTTGCCCTTTAATACCGGCAGGAGTTTCGACTTGAGCGGTTCCGGCACATCTTTGAGCTTTAACTCGTCTATATTTAATATCTCAACGTTGTCAACCTTGAGCCTGGCAGCCAATTCTTTGGCGGTGAGGCCTTGGTTCTTGCGCAATTCCTTTACGGTTTTCTTCATAATCGGTGATTGAAAAAACACTACCCACCTCCGTTGCGTATCAGCCGCTGCTTACATACTATTTCACCTCGCTGATGATTATTATTTTAAGTTCCTTGTTTAATCATAATGATCCTGCCTATCTTAAAATTTTTCATGTGTGATCCCCTCCTTGCTTTTATTGTATCCACTGCTTTTGATTCTGACGATGGATTTGCAGTTGATTTTGGTTGAAAAAGTCAACCGGGAGAAAACACGAAACAACCCGGTTTGCCGAAACAGCCTATAAAGAGTCCGACAGGAAGTCCCATACGATAATGCTGTGATCTGTTATAATAAATGGAACCAGAAGAAAAATGTTCTGCAGACGGAGTGAGAAGCAGGCAGCCGGGGGAGGTACAAACATGGTGATCGATCAAATCGGGCATATTAAAGGCAATCTTTACTATCTGGGCTTCACGGAATGTCCGATCTATCTGTGGGACGGGCCGGAACCGGTGATATTTGATGCGGGCGTGACCAGCGCCGGAAAAATCTATGTCAACGCCATCCGTTCCGTGCTCGGTGACCGGCAGCCGGCAATGCTGTGCCTAACCCATTGCCATTGGGATCACTGCGGCACTGCCGCCTATCTCAAGCAAGCCTTTCCGGAAATGAAAATCGCCGCCACCGCTCGAGGGGCAGGCACGATCAAGCGCCCCAATGCCCTGGCTCTGATCCGCATGCTGAATGATGCCACCCTAAAAAAGATTGCCGCTGCTCCGGTTGATCCATCCTATTTGAATACCGACCCTTTTGCGCCGTTTGAAATCGATATCGATCTGCAGGACGGTCAAGTCATTTCGCTGGCCGACGGCACCATCATTGAGGTCCTGGCCACGCCCGGCCATACCCAGGATCACCACAGTTTCTGGCTGCCTGGGGAGAAGATCCTCTTTGCCGGAGAAGCGGCCGGGGTTTTCTACAGCCACGACACGATCACCACTGAATTCGCCTATGATTATGATGCTTATCTGGCTTCCCTGCTGCGGCTGGCAGCACTCCCGGTGGAAATCTTTTGTCAGGGACACTATTATATCCTGGCCGGTCAAGAGGAAGTCAGCACTTTTTTTGCCAAATCGATTCGCGAAACCACCGGTTTCAAAGACCGGGTTATGGAACTGCTGGACGAAGAAAGCGGCTCGGTGGAAAGAGTCATCAGCCGGGTCAAAGCGGAACGCTATGACGGCAACCTCGATCTGAAGCAACCGGAAGCCACCTATATGTTGAACCTCAAGGCGAAAGTCGCCCACCTGGCCGGCAAGCGACAGGCATAGAGCGTTACTCCCCCAGTGCTTTATTTTTTCCCATCATCGTGTTCGATAACCAGACCCTCCACGTGATGTTTGCTCATGATTTTGCGTTTTTTACGGTCTTCCTTGGTTTCAAAGATGATATCCATATCGTAATTTTCCGGATACAGGTCTTCGCGGTCTATTTGCAGGGTAAGTCGTTTATGGTTGATCACATATTTTTTACCCATCACCATTATCACCAGATCGCCCCGGTTATTCTGCTCCTCACATACGACGCCGGTCCGCTGCATGGTGCTGATGTAGACCCGGTCTCCCACCTCAAGTTCTTTCTTCTCATAGCGTTGGCTGCGCTCGCGCTTCTCCTTGACCTGGCGGCGTTCTTGCGCTTCAAATTTTTCACTCAGGCGGGCATTGATCTCATGATCGTCCACGATGTTGTTCACGTATTTTTGCTGATCGGCGGCGTAGCTGACTCTTTCTCCGTAGGTGAGCTCATGGGCGCGCTCAATAATGTGCCGTTCCATTCCCAGCCGCAGGGCGATGAGGAACGCATTGCTGTCCCCCCAATTGCCGATATGCAGCTGATAAAGCGGACGCAGGCTGGCAATATCAAAAGCCATGCAGCCATTCTCAAAACCCGGTGTTTTGAGGGCATATTCCTTAATCTCACCAAAGTGGGTCGTGGCTACAATCACCGCGCCCCGTGCAAATACCTCCTCCAGCACCGCAATCGCAAACCCCCGGCCCTCGCCGGGTTCCGTCCCCGCTCCCAGTTCATCCATAATGACCAGAGTGGAGGCGTCACAAGTCTTGACGATCATTTGAATATTTTTCACATGAGACGAAAACGTACTCAGGGATTGCTCAATACTCTGCCCGTCTCCAATATCAGCCAGAATGTCAGAAAAAACCGCGAACTCACTGCCGGCGGCGGCCGGCACATGCAAACCGCACTGCACCATCAAGGTCAGCAATCCTACCGTCTTCAAAGCCACTGTTTTTCCGCCGGTATTGGGGCCGGTAATGATCAGCGCCCGATAGTCCCAGCCGATACTGAAATCCAGCGGAACAGCAGACTGCCCCAATAATGGATGACGCCCCTGTAGAATGTTGATTTGATTGGCCCGATTCAGGCTGACTGCATGCATGTTCATACTGCGACTGTATCTGGCCTTGGCAAACAGGAAATCATAATGGGCCATGGCCTCCATATTGATGGAAAGCTCACGATGATGATCGCCCACCTGCCCGGACAGATCGGCCAATATGCGGCTGACTTCATTAATCTCCTCGATTTGCAGCAGATTTAATTCCTCCTGCAATTGCCTGACTGCGGCTGGCTCCATGAAAACGGTTGACCCGGTGGAGGACATATCGAGCACCTGACCAGGAAATTTTTTCATATCCTGGCGGCGCACCGGCACCACATAACGACCGCCCCGGCTGCTGACAATGGGATCCTGCAGCATGCCCTTGTAGGCTGCGGAACGAAGAATGTCATTCAGTTTTTGTTTAATCCGCTCCTCGACGATTAAAATCCGCTTGCGAATCCTCGCCAGCTCCGGCGTCGCCCGGTCATCCACCCGGCCATTGATGATACAGCGATCGATCTCCTCATTCAGCTCTTCCAGTTCATACATGGACCAGGCATAAGCGGCAATCCCCGGGCCAATGGACTGCATGCGATCCATGTATTTTCTGATCCGCTTCACTCCTTCCAGCAGGTTCTGACAGGAACTCAGTTCCGGCGGGGT
>DAOTHZ010000035.1:0-1333 GCA_035447945.1 Syntrophomonas sp. | reverse complement strand
TAAAGTACCATATCGAACGGTACAACCAACTACGAATCAAGGCCCATATCAAATTATGGTTATTTATGAACTACCCCGGACATACATTCATTCCTTACTGTAAAATTGTCATAAGACATTATAAAAATAACGCGCCTGGCAAAGAAAGTCAAGGAAGAAATGACTGGGTGACAAGTATTATCTCCGGGCGGTCAAAAAGTAGCAGTCATGATCATAAATATTGCCGTTAAATAGCTTCTCCGCCATTTTCAACGTTCCTTCATATGTAAAATTAAACTTCTCAAGGATATTCCTGGAGAGAAATTTAATTTTATTGAAAACCCACAACTTCAACAATAAAGATAATCTCCCGTCAATTTGATATTACGCCTGCCAAATTATACAATTATAGTCTAGCAATAAATCGTTCTATGGGAGGAATATTGATGGAAAGCCTTTTGGAAAGATTCTTACGATATGTCAAAATTGATACGCAATCTTCAGAGAGCTCTTATACCCACCCCAGCACGCCCGGACAAATGCAGCTGGCAAAATTGCTGGTCGCTGAGCTTCAGAAACTGAGTTTGACCAATATAAACCTAAGTGACAATGGTTACATAATGGCTGAACTGCCTGCCAACAGCAACAATACTTTCCCCGTCATTGGATTCATCGCCCATCTGGATACCAGCCCGGATGTATCCGGCAAGGATGTCAAACCGATGTTGTTTCCAGATTATGATGGTCAGGATTTGGTCCTGAACCCGGCTGAAAATACGGTGATGAAAGTTCAGGATCATCCTGAATTAAAAGAATATATCGGACATACCATTATAACCAGCAATGGACATACGCTGCTGGGAGCAGATGACAAGGCCGGAGTCGCCGCGATCATGAATGCCCTGGCCATTTTGAAAAGCAAACCGGAAATAAAACACGGCAAGATCATGGTCGCTTTTACCCCGGATGAAGAGATCGGACAGGGGGCAGACAACTTTGACGTAGCCGGATTTGGCGCCGACTTTGCCTATACCGTGGACGGAGGGCCGGTGGGAGAGCTTGAATACGAGACCTTAAACGCAGCTATTTCCCAGATTGATCTTCAGGGAATCAATGTACATCCCGGTACCGCCTACATGCACATGCACAACGCCATCCTGGCCGCCATGGAATTGAACAGCATGCTGCCGGTCAATCAACGTCCCAAATATACCCGTGATCGCGAAGGCTTTTTTCATCTGACCCAGATGAGCGGAACGGTTGAAAAAGCAAAAATGACCTACATCATCAGAGATCATGATCGGAATGAATTTGAGCAGAAGAAAGACTATTTACAATCCTGTGTGGATTTTCT
>DAOTHZ010000034.1:0-22406 GCA_035447945.1 Syntrophomonas sp. | reverse complement strand
TTTCCACGGCTTCAGGAGCGAAGCGTTCCATAATTGCAAAAAATTTATCCATTGCTATCCTCAGCTATTCATATGCTCCGGGGTAATATTCAAGCTATAGGGACATATTTGTCCCGGCCAGGCTACAAAACATGGTCAATTTTGGTTGCGGAAATATTATAGCACATTCCATAATTAATGTGCTACATTCGCGGTAAGTTTTTCTATTTAATATCTCTTTCGGGCAACGGTAGACTGGATGCCGAGTTCCTGCCGATATTTGGCCACCGTCCGTCTAGAGATGACTGCTCCTTGTTGCTTGATGATTTCCACGATTTGCTGGTCACTTAAAGGATTAAAAGAATCTTCCTTTTCAATCAGTTCCTGAATCTGTTTCTTTATGCTCTTGGAAGACACTTTGTCACAATTGGCATTGGCATAAGAACTTATTCCGCTGCCAAAGAAAAATTTTAATTCGAACAGTCCCTGCGGAGTCTGGATATATTTGTTGGAAGTTGCGCGGCTGACCGTTGATTCATGTACTTCGACCAGATCCGCTACCTGTTTGAGGTTAAGCGGTTTGATGTATTTAATCCCCCTATCCAGAAAATCCTTTTGGATATCCACGATGCAGCGGGCCACTTTGTAGAGTGTTAAACGCCGTTGCTCAATGCTTTTAATTAACCACACGGCTGAGCCCATTTTTTCTTCCATGTATTTGCGTGCTTCGGGAGAAAATGATTCAGGATTGCGTATCATTTTTTCATACAGTCGGTTGATCATCAGATGGGGATAGCCACTGTCATTGACAATAACAACGTATTCTCCGTCAACCTTTTCCAAAATAATATCCGCAACGATGTATTTGGTATCGTCACCGTTGCTGTATTGCAGCCCGGGCTTGGGATCCAGACTGCGAATAAAATCACACGCTTCCTGCACCTGCTGGACGCCTACCCCAAGCTGTTGGGCGATTTTATTGATTCGTCCCTTGCCCAGATCCTGAAGGTGCTCTTCAATAATAGCCGTTGCGATTGGATCATCTTTGCCGTAATGCTCCAGCTGTATCAGCAGACATTCGGCCAGATCACGGGCACCAACCCCATGCGGATGAAAAGACTGGATGATCGTCAGCATATGCTGGACCCTCTCCAAATCGGTACCGGTAGCTTGCACCAGTTCTTCCAGTCCCACGGTCAAATACCCGTTGGCATCAATACTGCCGAGAATATATTCGCCGATCATCAGCTCACTCTCGTCACAAATGGTCATATGCAGCTGAAACTGCAGATGATCATAAAGACTGGGTGATTTGCTGACAAAAGCATCAAAAGACTTTTCTTCAACATCGGCTACGGTCAGGCCAATATCCCTGTCATTATAATACTCCAACCATTCTTCTGATTTGTTGTCGGCTTGAACCTCATCCAGTTTTTCAGCATTGGTTTCCAATTCCTCATGATCATCAGCATCCTTTTCTTCCAGAAAAGGATTGTTTTCCAGTTCGTTCTGCACATATTGGCCCAGTTCCAAAGTGGACATCTGCAGCATGGCAATGGCTTGGCGAAGTTCCGGAGTCATTAATAATTTTTGCTGTTGATCCAAATAAATATCATGACTTAGCTTCATGAGATACCTCTCTTTATCGTTGCCAATGTGGATTTTATATTTATCCTGAACGACATTTTATGACAATGTTATTTAAATATATTCTATATATCATCCATTAAATCCTGCCATTTACGGTCCATATAAATTTTCTTCTGCAAAGATTTCCAATTTTCTCATCCGATAGGCGACCCCGGACTTGGTCAAAGGCGGGCTCATCAGTGTGCCGAGTTCCTTGAGCGTACTGTCGGGATGTTCAATGCGCAACAAAGCCAACTCCCGTAAGTGAACAGGAATCTTGTTCATCCCCAGTTGGTCAATCAACGCTTCGATCAATTCGACCTGGCGAACAGAGGCGTCAATGGTTTTGCCGAGATTGGCGGTTTCACAATTGACTTGTCGGTTCACCTGATTGCGCATTGATTTCACTATACGTACATTCTCGAATTCCAACAAGGCCTTGCTGGCACCGATCAGGCGTAAAAAATCAACGATTTTCTCACTGTCTTTAATATATACAATCAGATTATTTTTACGCTCTCCAATGCCGGTTTCCAAATTGAGCCTGCCGATCAGTTTTTTTACTTCTTTAGCCATACGTGTATCGTTAAAAACGATTTCCAAATGGTAATTGGCTTCCGGCCGGTTGACAAAACCTTTGCACATAAACAAGCCTCTCAAATAAGATCGTTTGCAGCAGTTCCGGGCAGTTATTTTAGGATCCAGATACTTTACCACATGACCTCCATCATCAAGCAATCCAAGTTTCTTCATTTGTTGCAATTCATCATCCGACAAGTCCGCCTGAGACAAATAAAAGCGCTTCTGTTTAAATCTTTTTCTCTCCACCAAACTGGTGGAGGCCTGCAGTCCACAGACATCTTTTAAAAGTCGATAAACCTTCCTGGCAGCCACCGCACTCTCCGACTCCAACTGCAGGCTGACCATACCCTCGCGATGTGTGGTCTCTCCTCGCATGGCAATGAGTGCTGCCAGTTCTGCTCGTTTACAGCAAGATTTTTCGGAAATGATGCGTGCTGCTTCCTCTCTTACCTCATTTGAAAAACTCACATTAGCCTCCATTGAAAAGAACCATTTTGTCAAAATACATCAGCCGCTTGCTGGCCCTGCGCTATTTTCTTGCTGAACAATCCTGAGGATCGCCTGTGCCAGTTTACGTGTATCGTGCCAGGCCAGGTCGTCCTGTGCCACCATATCTTCAGTCACGGTTTTGATCCCCATGGCTTGAATCTGCTGACAAGATGTATCCACCGGGATCGCTTGCTCCTGATGATAACGCTGCAGACGCAACTCATCGATCGTGCCGGTGTTTAAAATCGCATAATCAATTATCGGCTGCTGCGCATATTGCAAAATCGTCTTGATATGGTCAAAAGCATTGAAATTATCTGTTTCGCCCTGTTCAGTCATAATATTGCTGACATATATTTTTACCGCCGGTGAGCGCATCATGGCATCGCTGACACCCTCCACCAGAAGATTGGGGATAATGCTGGTGTAAAGACTGCCTGGTCCGATGACAATAGCATCGGCCGCCATGATAGCATCAAGACTGGCTTGTATGGGCAGACATTTTTCTGGAATTAAAAACAAGCGGGCAATGCTTTTGCGATATTGTCGTATGGCTGTTTCACCGATAATTACGGTGCCGTCAATCATTTCCGCTCCCAGATTCACTGACTCGAGCGTAGCCGGAATAACTTGTCCTCTTACAGCCAGTACTTTGCTGACCTCTTTGATCGCACTGACAAAGTCACCGGTGATCTCGGTCATGGCCACCATCAGCAAATTGCCCAGATTATGGCCGCTGATCCCCTGGCCTTGCTTGAAACGATGCTGAAAGACCTTGTCCATCAACGTTTCCGTTTCTGCCAACGCAACCAGACAGTTGCGAATGTCCCCGGGCGGGAGAACTCCAAGCTCGGTTTTCAATCGACCGGAACTGCCTCCATCGTCACTCACAGTTACAATGGCAGTCAACTGATCCGTATACTGTTTCAGTCCCTTCAGCAGTACAGATAACCCTGTTCCTCCACCTACTACGACGATTTTAAACTCGTTGTTTGATCTCAACATGGAAGCCCGCCCCTTTAGTTATTCTTGCTTATATCTAGCTACATCTCTATGCCTGACCATTGCGTTATACCCAATTTTTCTAAGCTGTTGGGCAATATGATCGGCCAAAACCACTGAGCGATGCTGCCCTCCGGTACAGCCTATGGAAATCGCCAGATTGGTCTTGCCCTCTGCAATGTAGTATGGTATGAGAAATTTAAGCAGATTAAGGTATCGGCGGATAAATGACTTGCTGACGGGTGATTGCAAAACATAATCAATCACTTCCTGGTCTTCCCCGGTCATGTTCCGCATAATGGGATCGTAAAAGGGATTGGGAAGAAACCTGACATCCATCATAATGTCACAATCCACCGGAATGCCAACTTTATAACCAAAGGATACGATATTAATATTAAAATCGCCGGTTTTGTTTTCGGAGAAATAGCTGCTCAGTTTGGCATTCAATTCCCGGGGCGTCAGATTGGACGTATCAACAATAATGTTGGCCCTGCCCCTAACTTCTTCCAGCATTTTTCGTTCAGTCCGGATGGCCTCCAGCAAGACCCCGCCTTGTGCCAAAGGATGTCGCCGGCGTGATTCTTTGAATCGGCTTACCAACACATCATCAGATGCTTCCAGAAAAAGAATTTCATAACTGATCCGGTTTTCTTCCAATTCATTAAGGGAGCGGAACAGATCATGAAAAAATTCTCCCCCCCTGACGTCAATGACCATGGCAACCTTGACGAGCCTGGTTTCAGCCTGAATACTCAATTCGATAAACTTGATCAGCAAACTGGGAGGGAGATTGTCAACACAGTAATACCCAAGATCCTCAAGGCAATTAATGGCCTGGGTTTTGCCCGCGCCGGACATCCCGGTAATAATGAGCAAATGTTGATCGCTGCTCTCTTTGGTTTTCATTATACTCTCCCCCCTGCCAGCGATTGGCAATCCGTTCAGGTTCAATATCCAGTTGGCCGACAATACGATCTCCGTAGTCCAACCGGGCAACTGTATCTGTAAAATGAGCATCGCTGTTGACAATAAACGTCACGCCCAATTTGTTCACTATCATTATATCAGAAAGCTCCGGGTGTTTATGACCACAATTTATTTCGAAACATACCTCGTTTTTTATGCAGGCCCGGGCTGTTTCCTCCATATCTACCTTAAAAAACAAACCCGGATGGGCCAGTATATCTATTTCCGGGTTGCGATAGAGTGCTTCAACGGTTGCCTTGGTATTATTGTTCCTGGCCTTTTCCTGCTGCCCTTTGCCAAAATGGCGAAGGCTGTTCTGCATCCATATGCCCAAGCCGTCTTCGATACCGGACGGACGTGTGTAAGGATGCAGCCCGGCAATCAGCACATCCAGCCGGGTGATGATGGCGGGGGAAATATCAAGTTCCCCCTGCAGACTTTTTATGTTGGCCTCAGCTCCGACAAACACAGTCACATCGATATCAGCCTGAACGGCTTGGGCTTCTTCTTTGATTTGCAAATAGGTTTCCTCCTGTTTTACTCCGATCACTGCCACATGGGGACCATGATCAGTCACGGCAACCTCCCGTATCCCCTTTTTACTGGCAGCTGCAGCAATATCCCGTACCGATTGACGTCCATCGCTATAGCGCGAATGCGTATGATAATCTCCATAAAACCTCATCACCCGACCCCCTATGTTGTCATTTGCTGATCATGCAGCAGAAAAGAAGAAACCGGGGATGATGCTTCTCCCCGGTTGCAATTAGTTTAACCTTATTATGAGCTGTTTATGTTTGAGGTTTTGGTTTGTTATGCCTGAGTACACCATTATTGTGCCAGTTGCGCTTTTAAATAATCAATCACTTTGACGGGCGTGGGATTAATCCCATATTCCAAAGCCAGATAAAAACTGGCATAATCACCAACGTATATAAGAGAATACAATTTGGCCAACCAGTCGCCGCCCCGGGTCTTGATTTCAATCGTATCGGCCACTTTGGCCTTTATGATATTGGAAGTTATGTGAATGCGCTTTTTGACCTGCACATGATCATCGGGATCACACAAAATGATGACCACCAGACGGCCCAGCAGTTCTGCCGGTGCTTCAAAACCAACCAACTCATTGTGGTTGAGTTCCGGAAAAGCATTGCAATAAGCTGGGGCCTTGGCATTCTCATTGATCTGGGCCTTCCAGCGCAAGGCCGCTATTTCAGAATGACCTGCACTACCCCAGATGACCGGGATGCGATCCTTCATTTGTTTAGCCAGCCGGCGGGCCGGATTGTTGTCTGCAGGCACATTCGGATTTAACTCTTCCCGCAATTCCCGAAGGATCTGTCCGGTTTCTTGCAAATCCCGCCTAGCATCCGGCAACAGGCCCATTTTTTCCAGCGTCAAGGCCAAGGGACAAAAGAGGTAGCCACTCGCGGCCCGAGGCGACATGCCTCCGGGCACAGCAATTACCATATTACCGTCTTCTCTGGCCAATTCCGACAGCCGGCCTCCGCTGCTTACCGCGATGATATCAGCTCCGTTTTGTTTAGCCTGCCGATAGGCACTGAGCGTCTCTTCGGTATTGCCGGAATAGCTGACTGCCATCACCAAGGTATGTTCATTGACAAAGGCCGGCAGCACATAGTCACGATTCACAATCACCGGAATCCTGCTGCGATTCAGCGCATAACTGCGCAAAATATCCCCGCCAATGGCAGATCCGCCCAAACCGCTGACCACAATCTGGCGATAGTCTTTTTGATATCGACCGGGCAACTCAATCTTGAGCCCCAGCATTTGACTGAACTGTTCCGGCAAATCGTAAAGATAGGTTTGCATTTTTTCAATCGTCATCGCTAAACCCCTTCCTGTTACACTCATTGACAGTGCTGGTCTCCTGCAAAACCATGGCGGCACAGCCTGCCAAGACAATATCTTCCCCCAAACGGGTCATTTCTATATATAAATCACGGCGATGCAAAGTAAAAACATTGCTGCTCACTTTCTTCTGGATGATCGGCAAGAGCAGATCCTGCAGCCCCAAGGCCATTCCCCCGCCCAGCACAATCTTTGCCGGATTGAAGATATTGACCAGATTGGCAATCGCCATCCCCAGATAGGAACCGGTTCGTTCTATCAGCTGCAGCGATACAGAGTCCCCTTGGCGGGCAGCCATCCCTACTTCGCGCGGACCAACCGCTTGCCCGGGACGAACGTGGCTGAGAATTCCGTTGCCGCTGCCCCGCGCGATCAAAGCATTCGCTTCACGGGTCACAGCCCAGCCGGAAGCCATTACCTCCAGACATCCCCGCCTTCCACAGCCACAAATGTCACCCTCAGGCGCCACCACCATATGGCCTATTTCGCCGCCGCCTCCATTGATTCCATGTAAAAGCTGACCATCGGTGATAATCCCTCCGCCCACGCCGCTGCTGACGGTGACATAAATCAGATGTCCGCACAACGGTGTTAAACCATAATAATACTCACCCAGAACAGCAGCATTGGTGTCTTTGTCCAGCCACAAATGACTCCCCAACCTGCTGCGCAGCTTCTCCCGCAAGGGATATTTTTCCCATTTTAAGTTGGGGGAGCCCTCCACCACTCCGGTTCGAAAATCAAGCGGTCCCGGCACACCCACGCCAATTCCCAGGATATCATCTTCCTGAAGGCCCATCTCGTTCTTCATTTCCGTGATCATGCCGGCCACCTGCCCGACCACCACATCGGGTTTGCCGATGGCGGCCGTGGCCTCACGACGGCGTAACAGGATCTGACCGGAACGGTCCAATACGGCGCCCAGTATTTTACTTCCGCCAATATCGACGGCTACGATGAAATCCTGCAAAACCCTGCCTCCTGCTTATTTGCCAATCAACTCATATTGCCTGCTGCCTAACCCGATTTTTTCTGCATGAACCAGCTGCGGCAGCCAATCAATATCCGGATGAACCGCCCGGAATTTATCTTCTCCCGCGGCCAGGCCTTCAATCACGGAACCTGGCATGGCTGGCATGCGGTTGACCATATCCACACAAGCCATATCCAGTGCCACCGGATCGGTCGAAGCCAGAAATCCGATATCCTGAACAATCGGGAAATCATTGTGGCTGATGCAGTCACATTCAGGACTGATATCGGTAACAAAATTAATATAGATGGTTTTGTCTGCCTTGTTTTGGACCGCGCCCAGTGCATATTCGGCCATCTTTTCCTGTGATGCTTCCGGCCGGGTCTTCCAGTTTGGCCGGATTGCTCCGAATTTACAACTGACAATGCATTCGCCGCAACCCCAGCACTTGTCTGCCATGATCACTGCTTTGCGTCCTTTTTTATTGCCGTCCCAAGCTTGCATGGCAATGGCATCAGCAGGACACCACTCCATACATTTTGCACATCCGGTGCATTTTTTATCAAAAACCGACGGTAATACATCGGAATGCATCTGTTGTTTGCCGCTGCGTGATCCCAGTCCCATGCCCAGGTTCTTTAATGCTCCCCCAAAACCGGTTAGTTCATGGCACTTAAAATGACTCATTACCACCATGGCGTCTGCGTGGTAAGCATTGCTGGCTATATTGACTTCTTTTAAATGATCTCCGTTGATCTTTACTTTCACATAATCCTTGCCAGTCAGACCGTCTGCAATAATCAGCGGTGCACCGACCACTGCATAATCGAAACCATTTTGAATGGCGGTTTCCAGATGATCAACCGAATTGGCCCTGGTACCGACATAAAGCGTATTGGCATCCGTCAGGAAAGGACGTCCTTCCAGTTTTTTAATCATTTCCACCACCCGACGTACATAGGGTGGTTTGATATAGGCCAAATTGCCGCTTTCTCCAAAATGAAGCTTGATCGCGACCAGATCACGGGGTGCTATAATTTTGGCAAATCCTGCCTGGGTTAATACTTTCTCTGCTCGATCCAGCAAACTGCCGGAGTTGATACGCAGATTGGCAAAATATACTTTGGAAGCCATGTGCTATAACCTCTCCTTGCGTAAATTTATTTTATCTGCAGCCAAATTACTGCAAAACAAAGCGCTGCAATGCTTCTGCCACTCCTTCTTCCTCGTTGGAAAAGGTTACAAAATCGGCCGCTTCTTTGACTGACGCAATGGCATTGCCCATTGCGACCCCCCAACCGGCCCATTTGATCATATCCAAATCATTGAAACTGTCTCCAATCGCCATGACTTCTGCCGGTTGGATGCCGAGATGATCGGCAATCAACGCCAGAGCCTGGGCTTTGCCGGCCAACCGGTTCATCACTTCCAGATAAAACGGTTTGGAGCGGGTGATGTAAAGTTGATCAGCAAACCTTGCTTTCATCTCTTTTTCCATCTCCAGCAGCCGGGATTCGTTGGTGCTGATGGCCATGATTTTCAACGTATCATAATGCCCCAACGCAGTAATCAAATCGTCGTACATCCGGGCGTCTACTCCCGCCAGGCAGGCATAATCATCTGCTTCTGCAGATGAACTTTCGATACACAATTCATCATTGTAATAACAGTGATAGTGTACTCCCTGTTGACGAAAAAATAACATCACCTGACGAGCCAGGCCAGCCGGTACTGGCTGGTAATATAGAACTTCCCCGCTCAAGGAGCTTTTCACCCAGGCTCCCTGATACGTTATGATCGGCACATCAATCTCCAATTGCCGGGCATAGGGAAGCGCTGATTGAAACATCCTGCCGGTTGAAAGCGTGATGATGACTCCTTTTTGCCGGGCAGCTCGGATCGCCCTGACACAAGCCGGTGAAATTTTGAGTTGGGAATTCAACAAGGTATCATCCAAGTCCAAGGCTACCATTTTGATCGTCATATATCCTCCTGCCCCAATGATCAAAATCAATCTCTGCGTTGATGAAGATTGTTGTATTCTCAATGTAATTCCGTGCGTCTTAGGGTAACCTTGGCCAACGCCTTAAGATTTCTTCCCGTAATCGGACATTAATAACCTGCAGCTGTTCTTTTTCTTGTTGCGAAAATCCCGCGCAATCTGCGTACGGTCGTACGCTTCAGGCGCGGGCTTCAGCCATTGCTTCCTTCACCAAATCCAATCAAACGATGATAATTATTTGAGATGAAACATTTTATCCTTGATCAAATAGCTGATTAAGAAACTAATCACGCTCAGCAGCAGGGCACTCAAAACAGCCCACCAGAAGCCATGAATCGTAAAACCTTTGATGGTCGCGGATGTAAGGTAGAGCATAAAACCGTTGATGATGAAAGTAAACAAGCCTAAAGTCAATACGTTGAGCGGCAATGTCAGTAACAGCAACAATGGTCTGATAACTGCATTGATTACCCCCAGGAATATTGATCCTACAATCGCACCCCAGATGGTTAACTCAAAACCAGGTATGATATACGCGGTCAGGATAATTGCAAATATATTGCAGATCCATCTAATCAGCCAGCCTTGCATAACTTGCCTCCTTCCCTGTTCTGCACTTTTTCATTGGTATGCAATTATTATACCCTTAACAATATGATACACAATATGTTCATAAAATTCTAACACGATTCTTCATGCATTCGTTATATTTCCCGGGAAATTTTAAGCAATGTCCATTATTTCTTATAAAGCCTCTTGTTTCGCATGATGACTACCTGATACTTCGTCTGCCATTCAGACACTTTTCTGCTTGTGTCCGCCTGCCGGTCAGGGTCAAAAGGATCTTTTCCAGTTGGGTTTTCAACAACCGAAGTTGCCACATACTCGGGAATGAAGGAAAAAACGATATGCAAGGGAATCACGTTCGCTTTTCATTTTGTTTTGGTTGATGAAGATGATCATATACTTTTTGCGCTACCGCCCGGTTCATACCGGGTACGGCTGTAATTTCAGCCAATTCGGCCTGTTCCAGGCGGGCAACTGAACCGAATTGCCGGAGCAGTGCTTTTTTGCGTTGCGGGCCGATTCCTGGAATTTCATCGAGGATGGAACGAGTGACTTTTTTCTCCCGCCGCTGACGATTATAGGTGATGGCAAAGCGATGGGCTTCATCCCGCAAGCGCTGCAAAAGCATCAGGCCTTCATCCCGACGTACCAATCGGATGGGCTCGCCTTGTCCGGGATAAAAGATTTCCTCATTCTTTTTGGCCAGTCCAACGACGGCTGTTTCCACGCCCATCTGCGTCAGTATCCGCTTGACGGCATTGACCTGACCCAATCCACCATCAATCAACAAAAGATCCGGTTCCGGCAAAAATGCCGGGTTGCCTTGCCGGGCCTCGGTAAACCTTCGCTCCAGTACTTCCCGCAGAGACGCAAAGTCATCGTTTTGGTCGCGGCTAAGTTTAAAGCGCCGGTACGCTTTACGATCCTCGCGTCCACCGGTAAAAACTACCATCGAACCGACGGTTTCTTCTCCGGCCAGATGGGAAATATCATAACACTCGATTCGATCCGGGAGGACTTCCAGTTCCAGTTTTTCTGCCAGATGCTGCAGTATCCTGTGAGCCTTCAAATCCTGCTGGGTCTTTTCCTCCCAGAGCAGTCTTGCATTCTCGGCAACCATGTCCATCATGCGCTTTTTCTCACCCCGAATGGGTATGCTGAAGTGACCTGCCCGACCGCTGATGGTCTTTAGCCAGTTTTCCAGCAGCTGCTGTTCGGCAGGCGCTTCGTTAAGCAGAATAATGTCGGGGATATCCTGGTTTTCCCCATAGTAATGTTTGAGAAAGAAGTCCATAACCTCGCCTTTTGCTTCTTCCATGGCCTGTTTCAGCCAATAGGTATCCTTGGCAATGACCTGCCCCTTGCGAATCTTAAAGACCAGCGCCAGGTTTTCCTTTTCTCCGGCGATCATGGCAATAGCGTCGAGGCAGTAGGGATGATCAAAGACCACCTGTTGTCGGGCGTCCAGTGCCTGAATCGCCTTGATCTGATCGCGCAGCCGGGCAGCTTTTTCAAAATCGAGATGGGCAGCGGCAGCATGCATTTCGGCTTTTTTGGTCACCAAAAGATCCGGGGATCTTCCTTCCAAAAAATTGATCATACCTTCCACGATCAGCTGGTAATCAGCTTCACTGACCTGCCCGCTGCAAGGTGCCAGACACTTCCCCAAATCATAATTCAGACAGGGGCGGGTCTGCTCGCGCAGGTTTTTACAGGTCCGCAATGGAAAGATACTGTTTATCAGCTTCAAGGTTTCTCTTATATTGCCCACATCTGTATAGGGACCATAATAACGGGAGACTTTGTCCTTGCTCTCGCGTACCATCGCAATCCGGGGATATTTATCCGCACTGATTTTGATATAGGGATAGGTTTTGTCATCCCGCAATAAAATGTTATAACGAGGCTGATAGGCTTTTATGAGGTTGTTTTCCAAAATCAGAGCCTCTACTTCACTGCCGCTGACCACATAATCGAAATCAGCCACCCGCATCATCATTGCCTTTACTTTGGGCAGAAGATGCTGCGGTGATTGAAAATAGGAACGCAGACGATTGCGCAGAATCTTGGCCTTGCCCACATAGATGACCCGATCTGCCTGATCTTTAAAAAGATATACCCCCGGTTGCAGAGGGACATGTTTTAAGCGCTCTCGCAAAGCCTCCATAAATACCTCCTGCATCATCACCAGCTAAGATTGCAAAACCCGGCGCAAATAGAGACCGGTATAAGACTGCGGCTGCAGCATCAATTCCTCCGGGGTCCCCTGGGCAATGATTCTGCCTCCGTTTTCGCCGCCTTCCGGCCCCAGATCAATGATATGATCCGCTGATTTAATGACATCCAAATTGTGCTCAATGATGACGACGGTATTGCCGGTCTCAACCAGCCGGTCAAGGACTTCCAGCAGGTGTTTTATATCCTCCTTGTGCAACCCGGTGGTAGGCTCGTCCAGAATATAAATGTTTTTGCCCAGTGAGCGTTTGGACAGTTCGGTGGCCAGTTTGACCCGCTGCGCTTCCCCGCCGGACAAAGTCGGGGCCGGTTGTCCCAGTTGAATGTAGCCCAGGCCAACATCCTGCAAAACTTTCAGCTTGCGGTGTACCTTGGTGATATTTTTAAACAAATCCACTCCCTCGTCAACGGTCATGGCCAAAACGTCAGCGATATTGTGTCCTTTATATTTTACTTCCAGAGTCTCCCGGTTATACCGTTTGCCTTTGCAAACCTCGCAGGGGATATAAACATCCGGCAAAAAATGCATTTCGATTTTGATGATGCCATCGCCGGAGCAGGCTTCGCATCTGCCCCCGCGCACATTAAAACTGAAGCGGCCGGCGCTGTAACCCCGGATCCGGGACTCGGTGGTATTGGTATAAAGTTCACGAATTCCGTCAAAAGCGCCGGTATAGGTTGCCGGATTGGAGCGCGGTGTCCTTCCAATCGGTGACTGGTCGATATTGATAACTTTTTCCAGGTACTCGGCTCCAATCATTTCTTTATATTGACCGGGCTTGTGCCGGCCGCCATAGTATTTCTTCATTAAGGCCGGATAAAGGATATCTTCAATCAGTGTACTTTTACCGGAACCCGACACGCCGGTCACAACTACCATTTTGCCCAGCGGTATGGAAACGTCAATATCTTTCAGATTATGTTCCCTGGCGCCCCGGATGATCAGTTCATGACCGTTGCCGGGCCGACGCTGCAGCGGCACGGCAATGTCCCGCTGCCCGGACAAATATTGCCCGGTCAGGGAATCTTCACTGTGTATAATGTCATCCAGACTCCCGGCCGCGACCACTTCCCCGCCATGCACGCCGGCACCCGGGCCGATATCCACTATGAAATCTGCATTGTGCATGGTTTCTTCATCATGTTCGACAACAATAACCGTGTTGCCCAAATCGCGCAACCTCTTTAAAGTCGCCAGCAGCCGATCATTGTCACGAGGATGCAGCCCAATACTGGGCTCATCCAACACATACAGCACGCCCATCAGCGAGGACCCCACCTGGGTCGCCAGACGAATTCGCTGGGCCTCTCCACCGGACAGACTGCCAGCCGCTCGATCAAGGGTCAGATAATCAAGCCCGACATCCATCAGGAATCCCAGGCGAGTCTTGATTTCCTTGATTACTTGGCGGGCAATGGTCATATCCCTTTCATTCAGCTGTAACACAGTAAAAAACTCCAGGCTTTCCCGAATCGAAAACGAACTAACCTCGGCAATCGATTTGCTTCCCAGTAATACCCAGAGGATCTCTTCCCGCAGTCTTTTCCCTTGACAGCGTTGGCAAGGACTGCTGGTTACATATTTCTCCAAATCTTCCCGGGAAGCATCAGATCTGGTTTCCGCATAACGCCGGGCCAGATTGTTGACGATCCCTTCGAAGGCGGAATGAAAATCTCTTTTTTCTCCGTAAGAATTCGTATATTCGATTTTAAACCGTTCTCCTCCGTTGCCGTACAGGATGGTTTCAATCTGTTTGGCACTTAAATCTTTAACCGGCTTGTCCAGTGGAATCTTGTATGCTTTGGCCATGCCAGCTACCAATTGTCGGTAATAGTTGTGAAATGCTCCTGACCAAGGTATGATCGCTCCGTCTTCCAGACTTTTTTCCTTGTTCAATATCAAATCGGGATCGATTTCTTTTTTCTCTCCCAACCCGTCACATTCCGGGCAGGCCCCAAAGGGGCTGTTGAAGGAGAACATGCGCGGGCTCAGTTCGGGCAAGCTAAAACCACATTCCGGGCAGGCAAAATCACGGCTGAAAATCAATGCTTCATCCTCACCGGTTGTGTCCAAAACGATTATTTTCACCATGCCATTGCCCATTTCAAAGGCCAGTTCCAATGATTCAGCCAGACGGCTGCGGATGTCCGCCTTGATGATCAAGCGATCCACCACCGCGCTGATGTCGTGCTTTTTGTTTTTCTCCAGCTTGATTTCTTCTTCAGAGCTATATTCATAACCGTCCACCATCAATCGGACAAAACCGTCTTTGAAGAGTCCCTCAATGACTTTGCGATGCTCGCCTTTTTGGGCCTTGATGATGGGTGCCAGAACTTTGATTTTACTGCCTTCCTGCAGTCCCAGCACCGTATCCACAACCTGATCGACGGTTTGTCGCTGAATCGGGCGGTGACAATGGGGGCAATAGGGCTTGCCCACCCGGGCAAACAGCAAGCGCAAGTAATCGTAGATCTCGGTCACGGTTCCGACCGTGGAACGAGGATTGTTGGAAGTTGTCTTTTGGTCAATGGCAATGGAAGGAGATAATCCTGCGATGTAATCCACATCCGGTTTGTTCATCTGACCCAGAAACTGCCGGGCATAGGTTGAAAGCGATTCCACATAGCGGCGCTGGCCTTCACTGTAAATCGTATCAAATGCCAGGCTGGATTTACCTGATCCGGAAACCCCGGTAAATACCACCAGTTTATTGCGGGGAATGTTTAAATCAATATTTTTAAGATTGTGCTCGCGCGCACCCTTCACATAAATATAGTCTTGCATTTCGGTCCTCCAGATTATCTGCGTTTTTTGGTTTTTTTACTGGTCTGCATTTCCCTGATCATATCCCGCAGCTGGGCTGCCCGTTCAAAATCCAGTCCTTTGGCGGCCTGCATCATCTCTGTTTCCATTTCCTTGATCAGCCGGTTGCGTTCTTCGGAAGACATCTTTTTCCATTCCACTGCGGTATAATCAGCCGGTTCTTCCGCAATGGTAGCCTCCAGTGAAGCAAACACTGCTTTTTTGATCGTCTCCGGCGTGATGCCGTGCTCCTGGTTATAAGCGATCTGCTTTTGCCGGCGGCGTTCCGTTTCATCAATCGCCTGCTGCATGGAGGGGGTAATCCGGTCGGCATACATGATAACCTTGCCTTCCACATTGCGGGCTGCCCGACCGGCAGTCTGAATCAAGGAGCGGCCGGAGCGCAGAAACCCTTCCTTGTCGGCATCCAGTATCGCCACCAGAGCAACTTCAGGAAGATCAAGTCCTTCCCGCAAAAGGTTGATTCCGATCAAGACATCAAATTCTCCGCTGCGCAAATCACGCAAAATTTCCATCCGTTCCAGTGCTTCGATATCAGAATGCATATAGCGCACTTTGATCCCGGCATCGTCCAGGTAATCAGCCAGATCCTCTGCCATCCTTTTGGTCAGGGTTGTGACCAGCACCCGGAACCCTTTTTCGACCTTAAGTTGGATTGCGCCCATCAGATCATCGATTTGGTTTCGGGTGGGACGCACTTCAATCTCTGGGTCCAGCAGGCCGGTAGGCCGAATCACCTGGTCAGCCACATGCTGGCTGTGTTCCATTTCATAATCGCCGGGGGTGGCACTGACATAAACCACCTGATTAATTTTGCTGTCAAACTCTGCAAACTTGAGGGGACGATTGTCCAAGGCAGACGGCAGCCGAAAACCGAAATTGACCAGGTTTTCTTTGCGGGAACGGTCCCCGGCATACATCCCCCACACCTGGGGCACGGAAATATGGGATTCATCCATAAACAATAAAAAGTCCGGGGGAAAGAAATCAATCAGGGTATAAGGAGGTTCGCCGGCCTTGCGGCCGGTGATATAGCGGGAATAGTTCTCGATCCCCTTGCAATAGCCGATTTCTTTAATCATTTCCAGGTCAAAACGGGTCCGCTGGCCGATGCGCTGTGCCTCCAACAGCTTGCCTTCCCGTTCGAACTGACTGAGTTGCTGCGCTAGTTCGTTTTCAATCTCTTCCGCCGCGGCCAGCATGTTTTCCCGGGTCGTAACATAATGGGAAGCAGGAAATATCATGGCATGCATCAACTTGCCGGTAATCTCACCGGTCATCGGTTTAAATTCCACAATGCGCTCAATCTCATCGCCAAAAAGTTCGATACGCAACGCCTTGTCCCAAGATGCAGCCGGGAATACCTCTACCACATCACCCCGCACCCGGAAAGCGCCACGGAAAAAAGTCATTTCATTACGTTCATAATGATTTTCCACCAGTCTGCGCAGCAGGAGTTCCCGCGGCATCATGGTACCGGGTCGCAATGATATGGCCATTTCATAATAATCCTGCGGTGCGCCCAAGCCGTAAATACAGGAGACACTGGCGACAATGATTACATCGCGGCGCTCCAGCAGGGAAGCGGTGGCAGAGTGGCGGAACTTGTCAATCTCATCATTGATGGAGGAATCCTTTTCGATATAGGTATCAGTCTGCGGCACATAAGCCTCCGGCTGATAGTAATCGTAATAACTGATAAAGTATTCCACCGCATTTTCCGGAAAAAACTCTTTAAACTCCGAATACAGCTGTCCGGCCAGCGTTTTATTGGGGGCCATGACCAACGTCGGTCTTTGCACCGCCTGAATAACCTGGGCCATGGTATAGGTTTTGCCGGAACCGGTAACGCCCAGTAAAACCTGGTCACGGCAGCCTTGCTTTAAACCTTCCACCAGTTCCCGGATGGCCTGGGGCTGATCCCCTGATGGTGAATAGGTTGAATGTAGTTGAAACGGTTTCATCAGACAGGTTCCCCCTCATGGGTATATTTTAAAACGAACAGATGCTCTTTTTTTTATAATACTATAATATAATAACTGCCCTGACAAGCAAGGCAGTCTGCATTCCTTTTTAATTTTGGACCTATGGCTGACTTGGCCGAATCGTCTCAAGCAAATCCCGCCTGAGCTGATCGAGATTGGCAAAATCCATCGCTCCCGCATATATTTTTTTCAATTCCTGCTGGCAGGAACTGCCAACGGCCAATTCCTGCCGGGCTTCCAGCAACAGGTTTTCCAGGTTCCTGCTGTACGCATTTTTCTCCGGCAGGTTTTCATCAAAATCCCCTTCCAGATACAAACCCAGATCAACGATTACGTCCCAGGGCTTGAGGGGAATGTCTCCGTCCCCGCTTTCGACCAAGGCAATCTGCAGATTAGGTATAATGACCATGACCAGATTCTCGGCTTCCAGCCCGCAATGGTAGTATTCCAGAAAATAGCCGTTTTCTTTGACCAGACAGGCCAGTTCCGCAATGACCATGCTCTTGCCGCTGCCCATCGGTCCTTTAAAAATATAGCGTTTTTGACAGCCATGACTTAATTCATGCACATAATCGACCCACCCGTCAATGCTTAAAACCCCTGCAAAATAATGTTTTTCACCGGAACGGTTTTCCACGATTTCATGGCCAAGCTGTTTAATCAATTTCCTGATTCTTTCTGGATTTATTTGTTGGGAATAAAGCTGGCGCTGTTCTGCCTTGAGCCGGCCTAATTTTTTGAGTAGATCATCCGCTTTTTGCTGGGCATGAATACGCTTGTCTACCCAGGCGATGATCTGTTGACGTTGTGCTGCGAGAGCTGCTTGATCCCAGTAGTCACCCAAATGAATCAGATGCTCCTTCACCCCCGGATAGCGGGGCTCGATGCTAATTTGCATACTGCCGTTGATAACTGCCAGATTGAGCTGGGGGATGTACACCCCATCGGGAGTGATAGTGTCCAGGGCGGAGATCCAGAATTCGACCTCCAGTCCCTGGTCGGAAAGAGCTTCCCCAATCAGACGAATAAACGTTGATTTACCGGTTCCGGGGGCTCCTTTGAGAATATAGACCTGCTCCAAATCCTGAATCAACTCAGGGATAAATGTACAGTATCCCTGAGTCGTATGACTGCTGGCGAAAACGTAACGGATCAGTCCCCTGCTGTTCACCTGCATCCCTCTTCTCCTCAAGTTTGCTTTACTATATTCAAAACGTCAACCAAAGGTGAACAAAGATATCCGTGCTCGCGCTAAGCCAGGAAGCCTTTCAGCTTTCGCCATAATAAACGGGCTACGTGGAAATAGCGATCCTCCTGCCAGACCAAATAAGTTCCGGTATCCGGTTCGGGAACAGGAATGATATCCCTGCCCCGTTGACGGCCAGGCGGCCAGGTCATGGCAATGAAGTGTTCCGCCCGCTTGATTCGCAGAGCAACTGGCAGTCGATGATTTCTCAGCAACTCCTGTAATTGGACAAAACTTTCGATCTGACTGCCGTTGGCCTGCAAAAGAGTATCGCCCGGCTTGATCCCGACCTTTTGGGCACTGCTCCCGCGCAATACCTCCATAATCTTCACTCCCTGCGCTGCTTGAATGTATAAGGGCGCTCTGCTCTCCTCTCGCATTCCCAGCCAGATCACCAGTTCATGCCCCAAAGGACTGAAAAAAGCGGCCAGCCAAAGCAATGCGGGAATACGGACTGAGAATACCGCCAGTGCCAGGAGCAGCAGGGAAAAGAGAAAAAGAAGCAAGGCAGATCGACGACTGGCCTGTGCAGGCGTACGGCTCGTGCAGATTTCCCCGTAACCCAGCACGGCCATGACCGGAACGATGGTAAAAACCTGTTGCCCGGACAGACTGCTGTAATCTCTTAGCAGCGGCCACCACGCAGGCATTTCCAGTGAGGGCGTGGTACCTGGAAAACCCACACTGATCAAGGCCAACAGCGGCAGCGGCCAGAAGTACTGCAAGTTGAACCCCCCGCATAGTTGTCCATGTCTTTTGATATACACCACCGGAGGATGAAAGGTGCCATTCAGCAGGATAAGCAGACTCTCGATCATGTGCAGGGCTGCGACCAGTCCAATCAACTGTGGTATGCTGGTATGGGGCACTCCCCAAACCAAATTGCAAACGGCAATCACTCCGGCTGCATAGGCAAAACAGATAAATCGAGGCCGAATCATCATCAGCAGCAACGCGGTCAACCATAAGGCAGTAATGCTGATACTGCCCAGATCGATCCCCAAAAAAACCAGCAGGATGCTTCCGGCCAAACCACCCAACAGTCCCAAAAAGGATGAAAAAAGCGCAGCTTGCCATGAATAATCCGGATAGTCATGGATAAATGAGGCGGATAATCTGTGCTGTCGCTTGTTCTGCCACCAAACCAACAGCATTATCATCCCCCATAAAGCCAAAAAAAAGGGGGAAGTAAAGGTATCTGCCAATACTTGCCCCATCATTTGCATCACTGTGGCGACCCAGTTCAAAAACCCACCTCCAGGTTTACAGGATCTGTCCCTTAATGAGCTGTAAAGCTCTTTCCAGTTGTAGATCCTGCCCCTCTGTTTCAGAATTCTTGACGATATAGTCCGGATTTATACCGATTTTGTTAATATCCGTTCCATCCGGCGTAAAATACTTCTGGGTGGTCAGTTTCAAGGCTCCTCCATCACGCAGCTGAAAAACTGTCTGCACCAGTCCTTTGCCATAGGTTTTTTCGCCTACCAGTACCGCTCTTTTATTGTCTTTTAACGCACCCGCCAAAATTTCCGAAGCACTGGCACTATTGTTATTCACCAGAACCACCATGGGCAGTTTCAAACTGCCTGCTTCGGCACGATGTACGGTTACATTGTCATGCGCATCCTTTACACTGACCACCGCTTGATCTTCCAGAAAGATATCGGCAATAGCGATGGAGGCTTCAAAATCACCGCCGCCATTGTCTCTTAAATCCAGTATGACGCCTTTAATCCCCTCTTCATTGAGACGATTCAGACTATCCGCAATTTCCTGGGTGGAATGGGCATGAAACTGATTGAGCTTGACATACCCAATCGGTATGGCATCTCCCTTTACTTCATATTCCACGGAAGGTACATTGATGATTTCCCGGATGATCTTGAACTCATACTCCTTGTTTTCAGAGGGGCGCAGGACTTCCATGTCCAGTTGCGTTCCGGGCTCACCCCGCATCAAGTGAACCGCTTCATCCTGTGTCATTTGCAGAGCACTCTGATCATTGAGACGAATAATGATATCGCCATTCTTCAGACCTGCTCGGGCTGCCGGTGTGCCTTTAATAGGAGAAACAATTCCCAGTCGGCCATCCTCCAGTTCCACAACGTAAACCCCTATCCCGCCAAATTCTGCATTCAACTGCAGTTCCAGGTTTTCCCACTCATCCTTGTTTAAATATTTGGAATAGGGATCCTCCAAGGAGGATACGATTCCGGCAGTAGCACCCTCAATCATTTTCTCAGGCTGGGTATCATATAATGATTCCGATTGGAGCAAGCCAACAACCGTCAATAGACTGCCCAAACCGTTGATATTGGTTACAAAAATAAAAGCCAATGCCAGAAATCCCAGCAGGCCAAGAAGGGCAAAAAATGAAAAGATTGCCGTTAACAATTTATTGTTTTTCAAAAACACACCACCATATTAATTATTATTACCTTTTCATCTTTAATATGTTACCGCAATTGTAGAACCAACACAAATTATTATGGAAATTGATTCCTTTCTTCCTGCTCATCCAGCACCACGAAAAAAGAGTCAAGAGGGCAATGCTCTTGACTCCTTGCTGAGGCTGATTCATCAAATGTAGGAATGCGGGTTGACCGGCGTACCGTTTTTCCGTACTTCAAAATGCAGATGTGGTCCGGTGCTCCAGCCAGTACTGCCAACCTTGCCAATCACCTGGCCTTTGTTGACAGCTTTCCCGTTGCTGATCAGAATCGTTGATTGATGGGCATACAGAGTAGATAAACCTGACCCGTGGTCAATGACCACAACCTGCCCATATCCGCCCATCCAGCCCGAGTAAATCACCGTTCCGCTGTCGGCCGCCAGAATGTTGACTCCGGAGGGGACGCCAATGTCAATGCCGGTATGCAGCTTGTTGACTTTAAGAATCGGATGGTAACGCATGCCATAATCGGAGGTAATCGTATTGTAACCGGGTACCGGCCAGGAAAAAGTTCCCGTGCCTGCCTTGTCCGGTTCACCGCTGCTCTGCATTTGCTGAATCATGGCTTCCAATTGACGTGATGATGCTTCCAGTTCTGCCAGCGCCCGCTGAAAAGCTTTTTTCTCCTTTTGCACATCACTGAGGATTTCTTTTTTTTCATCAATCTGCTCATCCAACTGCTTTTGTTTTTGTTTATGACTCTGCTGGTTATCCTCCAGTTCCGCCTTCTGGTTTTCCAAAGCGTTCTTTTTGGAACTCAGCGCTTCTTTTTTAGCCTGAACTGTCGTGATGAGGTCGCGGTCCTGTTGCAGGATGCGGTTGAGCAGATCGTAGCGAACCAGAAAATCCTGCATATCTTCCGCCCCCAATAGGACTTCCAAATAGGAGATATCTCCTTCTTCATAAATAAAAACCAGCCGCTGATTCAAAATCTCGTTTTGTTTTTCCAGCTCTGCTTCCAAAATTCCAATCTCATCCCGGGTCACTGCCAGACTGGATTGCAGATAATCCACCCGGCCGGACAGATATTCCAAATCAGACTGGGTCTTCTGCATATCTTTTTCCATATTCTGTACCTGACCCAAAATGCTGTTTTCTTTCTTTTTTACCGTCGTCAGTTTTTGGTTTTGGGCTTCTATTTGACGGCTGACTTCTTCCAATTGCCGCTGTTTATCAGAGATTTCATCGGCGTAAACCGGTAAGATCATTGTCAGCATAAAGCACAATGCCACAAAAGTCGCTGCAATTCGATGATTTGACCGCACAATATCCCCCTCCTTAAGCCCCAGAATATAAAAAGAATGTTAATTCGTCAAGAAAAATCGCTGATATTTACTTTATTGATTGAGGTTTTTTATACATCCAGGAATCGATTCAGTGAGATGATCGTTCCCAAACACCCCAGCAAAGCCCCTGTACCGAACAAGGTCAGATAGATCATCAACAATTCATGATGATCGTTCACCAGCGGAACAAAAAACATGGTTGTCTGCACGTTATCTACCAGGGTACCGTAACCCAGTGCCAGCAGAAGGACCGCCAGCAAAGCCCCCACCGATCCCAGCAGAATTCCTTCAATGAAAAACGGCCAGCG
>DAOTHZ010000033.1:21546-22699 GCA_035447945.1 Syntrophomonas sp. | reverse complement strand
GGACGGTTCTTGCCTTGCTAAGAGTGACAAGGGATTCCCTTGTCATTAACTTTTAAAAAATGTCTCCTGCTGCGCTTTTTCAGTAACAGGAGACTTTACAAATTTATTTACCAGGTAAGTTAGAAAGTTTGGTGCTTTGGCACCTCTACGCCCCGGACTCTAAAGGAGGGTTTGAAAAAGAGAAATTTGGGGTTTACATCAATATGAATTGTATCCTGGGTTTTTAATCTCTTTTCAATATAGATCTTGACCCCTTGGTGTTCGTATTCATTAAATCTAGAAAGGTTTTCTTTTTTAGGATTCGATACCCCTGACCAGAGGCTGATAGAGGTACCCGCTCAAGAAACGCATTCCATTATCTTGAGGAATAAAGCCCCGGTATCTTCTTTTATGGCAGTTAGCGTTTTCTCATTCAGTACAAATTCCATTTAAACTTCACCTCCATAATACCCCTTGGGGGTATATTTATTATAGACTGATTCTTGTGAAAATGCAACCAAGTTACAAGTTAGGTGCCAGGCACCTAACTTTCTAACTTTCTCTGCCCCCTGTTTTTTCTGTCAGCATTTTTAAAACGAACGCTAAGTATAGCAGACTCAGCCCCGCCGCGAAAGCTCACCATGAGGTGGAGGGGCATCCGCAATTGTTACAGAAAAGAACGACCCAGCGTAACAGTACTAAAAAATACTGGATAGTTACCGATATAGATATCAGGTAATAAATTTATAACAGTTTGCGTTATTGTGCCCTCAATTGCTTCGGAACGTTACTTGAAGGGATGACTTTTCATGGGAAATTATCTTAACCTCAACGAATATCAGCTGAGTGCGCTCTCGGAAATCGGCAACATTGGCGCGGGCAACGCCGCCGCCGCGCTGGCTGATTTTATGGCGGATACGATTATGATGTCGGTCCCCGAACTGCAGATTATTGACGTAAACAGCATGGCCAATATCCTGGGCGGCCCGGAAAATGAAATGGTGGGAATTTTAGTGACCATGAACTGCGATGTGCGGGGCATGTTGCTGTTTCTGCTGGAAAAGGAATTTGTCTGTCTGCTGCTCAATGTTCTCCTCAGCAAGGACATTAATGAATTTGCTGATATTTCGGAAATGGATATGTCCGTCATCATGGAAATCGGCAATGTGCTGGC
>DAOTHZ010000033.1:0-21446 GCA_035447945.1 Syntrophomonas sp. | reverse complement strand
CTGATATTTCGGAAATGGATATGTCCGTCATCATGGAAATCGGCAATGTGCTGGCAGGTTCCTATGTCAGCGCCATTGCCACGATGACCGATCTTGACATTCGGCTCTCCACACCCCAGGTGGCCATTGACATGGTGGGGGCCATCCTTAATTATCCCGCTGCCTATTTTGGCGTGATGGATGACAACCTGCTGTTTATTGAGGAAAATTTTTTAAGCGAGGAAAATACTATCAGAAGCCATTTGCTCATTATGCCGGAACCGGATTCCCTGAGCCTGATTTTTGAAAGCCTGGGCATGTCATTATGAGGAATTTGGTGGTGGGCATATCCGATCAAAAAGTTGCCGGTCCGCCTGACACCCTCACGACGTATGCGCTGGGTTCATGTGTATGTATCTGTCTTTATGACCGTCTGCGCCGGATTGGCGGTCTGGCCCATATCTTGCTGCCGGAAGCATTTGGCGATGTGAGCGGGAAAAATGTTTACAAATTTGCCGATACGGCGATCGAAGAACTGGTCCGGGGAATGATAAAGCAAGGCTGTGCGCACCTGCATCTGACTGCGAAAATTGCCGGCGGTGCCAATATGTTTGTCAGCGAAGGAAAAAGCATTGGCGATAGAAATATTGAAACCGTTACGCAGGAGCTGCAGCGGCTCAAAATCAGAATCGTGGCCCAGGATATCGGGGCAAACTATGGCCGGACAGCGGTATTCAATACCCAGGATGGTTCATTGACAGTCAAAACACTGGGCCGGGGCAATAAAGTCATCTAGTGTTATGCTGTAACCGGCGTAACACTTGCCGGCCTGTGCTGAAAATACTATACTACTAGGGTAGTTGAATTAGATTAATACGAATGAAGCGGTGAAGGTGGAACGTCAGATGCAGGAAAAGCAAGGCACGTCAGATTTCTTTGTGGTTATCGCCTGTCTTTTTGTCAGCAGTTTGTTGTTGTCCAATATTATTGCCGGCAAGCTTATTCTGATTGCCGGTGTGGTGTTGCCGGGGGCGGTGATTTTGTTCCCGCTGGCCTATATCATTGGGGACGTTTTGACCGAAGTATATGGTTTTCAAAAGACGCGGCGGGTAATCTGGACAGGCTTTGTCTGTAATCTGCTGATGGTCGGAGTGTTTTATCTGGTGATGGCCATCCCGTCACCAGCTTTTTTTGCGGGCGGCGAAGCATTTGCGCTGGTGCTGGGAATGGCGCCGCGCATCGTGATGGCTTCGCTGCTGGCGTATGTGGCCGGCGAGTTCCTGAATGCAATCGTTTTATCGAAAATGAAATTGTTTACCGGGGGACGTTTCCTCTGGATGAGAACGATTGGCTCTACCCTGGTAGGGGAAGGGATGGACACAGTGTTGTTTATTACCCTGTCCTTCCTGGGAACAGTTCCTGCGGCGGTTCTTTTGCAGATGATGCTGTTCCAGTATTTGTTCAAGGTAACCTACGAGATGCTCGCCACCCCCTTGACATACGCGGTGGTTGGCTGGCTGAAACGCAAGGAAGGCCTGGACACGTTTGATTACGGGGTAAACTACAATCCCTTCAAAAGTTAGAAAGTTAGGTGCCTGGCACCCAAATTTCAAGGAGGGTATCGATGTCTTTATTATTTCATGCCACCAATTTTGTCAAAGTCAATCGTCATGGGGACACAGTCACGGCGGAATGCACCCTGCTCAGCAATGCGGTCGAAGCGGTTGCCTGGGTCGATGCCAGTGTGCAGACCTTGCAGATCAGTCGGGCGGGTTGGGCCAATTACCGTTCATCGGCAGGGGAGACAGGCGTCTTTGACCTGCCTGCGCTGATTGGCGTCGAAGCCTATATCACCGGCGGACCGGTCTTGCGCAAGGTGCTGGGTGGGCCCGGGCTGGAGCTGCCCTATGATTTGATCAGCGAATGCTTTCGGGGCGTGCTGCAGGCCGAGACCTATTTTTTCCTGGAACGGGGTTTTGTGTCGGCCAAGCAATATGATGACTTTTGCGAACAGCATAGTATCGGGGCGTGCCGCTTCTACAGTCATCTGGAAGAGACCGAACTGCAATGGACCGAGTGGCTGGGCTCAACCGAGCGCGATTACAACCTTTTCAATCGCTGCAAAACCGTATCCATCACCCAACAGGCCGTCAACCGCCTCGTCAGCGCTTCCTTCATGGATAGCTTTCACCATCTGGGCGTCTCGTTGGAGATTGACCCACAGGGGGTGGTGCTCTCTGCGCAAGGCAATTTTATCAACGCCCCGGACCCGATCTGTTTTCAGAACGATGCCCATCTGTTCAAACTGCCCGGCCTGAATCTTCGGGAAATGAACAAAAAAGAAATTGCTGCCCTGACTGGCGGTCCGGAAGGCTGCAATCATCTGGTCGACCTGCTTTACGAAATCAAAAAAGCACTGCAGGCAAACGAGGTCAGACCCCAATCGTAATCCCCAATGATTCATGGCGGACTTCACGCGACGTTGTTTATCGGATACAATACAAGTAATTCGAAAAATGATTCACTGATTACAACACGCGAAAGGAGCCATGACCATGACGCAAAAACTGGTTATTATCGGCGGCGTAGCGGCCGGGATGAGTGCTGCGGCCAAGGCCCGGCGCATCCAACGGGATATGGACATTGTGGTTTACACGGATGATCAATACATTTCTTACGCAGGCTGTGGCTTGCCCTATTTCATCGGCGGACGGGTGGAGAGCGAGGACAAACTGGTGGCGCGAACACCGCAGGAGTTTGCCCGCCAGAACATCATCGTGCGGACGATGATGCGGGCCGAGGAAATCAAACCGGAAGAGGGAACGGTGGTGCTGCGGGATTTGCAAAACCATAGCGCCACGCAGGACCACTATGATGCACTGGTTATTGCCAGCGGTGCGCGGGCACTGGTGCCGCCGCTGGAAGGCATGGACCTGGAAGGCGTTTTTGCCCTGCGCAATATCCATGACAGTCTGCAGATAAAAGCCTACATAGAAAATCATAAACCGCACAAGGCGGTGGTCATCGGGGGCGGCTATATCGGTCTGGAAATGGCGGAGAATCTGACGGAAAGAGGCTGCCAGGTTTGTGTGATTGAACGGGCGCCGCATATCATCCCCAACATGGACGAAGACATGGCCCAGATCCTGACCCAATACCTGGAGGCCAAAGGGGTGGAAGTGCGTACCGGGGAAGCGGTCAACGGCTTCTTTGGAGAGGGCCGGGTCGCCGGTGTCATCACCGACCAGGGCGAACTGGCTGCAGACTTTGTGCTGCTCTCCATCGGCGTGGTGCCGAATTCGGAAATCGCTGCCGCGGCCGGCATTGAACTGGGCGTGAAAAATGCCATTCGCGTCAATCAGAAAATGGAAACCAACCTGCCGGGCATTTATGCGGCCGGCGACTGTGCCACCACCTTGCATCTGCTGTCGGGCAATGAAGTATATATTCCCATGGGCACTACCGCCAATAAACAGGGCAAAGTGGCCGGTGAAAATGCCGCCGGCGGCAACGCTTCCTTTAAAGGCGTGCTGGGTACCGGCATTGCCAAGGTGCTGGAGATGGAAATCTCCCGGACCGGTTTCAGTGAACACGAATGCCGGCAAGCAGGGATTGACTATGTTACCCAGCGAATTTCCTCCCGCACCGCGGCGCACTTTTGCCCGATTGCCCGGGATATTCATTTGAAATTGATCATGGACCGGAGCAACCGCCGCCTGATCGGTGCGCAAATCGTGGGCTATACCGGCGCAGGCATGCGCATTGACATGCTGGCTGCAGCCATCACCGTCGGCGCCACCATCGAGGACTTGATCGACATGGATCTGGCTTACTCACCGCCCTTCAGCCCGGTGTGGGATCCAGTCTTGGTGGCGCTCAACCAGTTCGAATGATTTTCGGGGACAGTCCCCTATAATCACCCAAAATCATAATGTTGTCACGAAGTTGTCACAATATTGTTCGCTATTAACACAAATGTGTTACGCTTATTCGTTTCTGTTTCAGTGAATATTAAACATAAAAACAGAATAAAACCCCGCGCTTTCCATTGTGCGTAAAATAACATGCATATTACTTTAATGTGGTACAACATTTGCTTTAAATATGAGTGTGATTAAATAAATATCAGTTTAATCACGCAAATAAATGGAAAGCAGGTGTTATAATGTTAAACAAAAATGAAGTAATAGCCAGATTCCTGACTTGTCTGGTGTTGTTTATTCTGACGGGGACGGAAGTGATTACCGGTTGGCCGGCGACCCTGTGCGGCGTGATCGGCACGATTGAACTGGCTACGTCCTTGCTGGGTTATTCTCCGCTGATGGAAGCAAGAACCGTTCCACAGCGCGAGCGTCCGACGCATGCCCCCCGATTGGCCCATTAAAAAGTGAATAAACGCATTCGATATTCGTTCAGCAACCAGAGGCAGAAACATTAAAAATCCCCGGCCTTCTAAAAAAAGCCGGGGATTTTCCATGAGGGGGAATTTGTTATTTTGCTCAGTTTACCACATCATATTGCGCTCGGCTTCGCTGCGCAGCCAGTCTCGGAAATTGGGATGGGCGATGTTGATCAGTTCCGTGATCCGCTCCCGGACCGAGCGGCCTCTGAGACTGGCAATGCCGTACTCGGTGACCACATAATCCACATCGATGCGCGAAGTGGTGACCACGGCGCCGGGCTGCAGCTGGGGCACGATGTGGGAGATGGTATCGCTGCGGGCGGTCGACAGAAACGCGATGATGGATTTGCCGCCCGGGGAATACTGGGTTCCCTGGCCGAATTCCTTGTGCCCGCCGGTGCCGCTGTAGTGACGGCTGCCTATGGATTCGGCGCAGCACTGTCCGCTCAGGTCGATTTCCAGGGCGGAGTTGATGGCCACCATTTTGTGATTGCGGCCAATCACGCGGGGATCGTTGACCACGCTGCCGCGATGAAACTCGACCGCCAGGTTGTTGTCAAAAAAATCATACAGACGCTGGCTGCCCAAGGCGCAGTCGGCCACGAATTTGTCCCGCCAGAGGGTCTTTTTGCGGTTGGTCAGCGCGCCGCATTCATACAGATCGAGCAGGCCTTCGCTGAACATCTCGGTATGTACGCCGAGATCTTTTTTGTCGGTCAGGCAGCGGGTGACGGCGATGGGGATATTGCCAAACCCGATTTGCAGGGTGGATTCATCTTCAATCAGTTCGGCGACGTAAGCGCCGATTTGTTTTTCCTTGTCATTCAGCTGCACTTCCGGCAGGGTGGGAAGTGCCCGCGTAGTTTCGAGAATATAATCGACCTGGGAGATGTGCACCAGGGTGTCGCCACCGATCCGGGGCAGGTTGGGATTGACTTCCAGGATGACCTGGGCGGCGTTTTCCAGCAGTTCTTTTTCGCAAACGGTGTCCATCGACAGGGACAGATAACCGTGTTTATCCATGGGGCAGGCGCAGCCCAGGAAAATGTCGGGGCGGCGATACGCCATCCGGCTGGATATGCAGCGGTGCAGTTCCAGGGGGACATAAGAGACGGTTCCCAGCGGGTGGGCCTGACGGGCGCCGCCGGTATAGAACCAGCTGTTCAGCAGAAAATGACCTTTCATGTCCGGGTTCATAAAAAACTCGTACTCGTTCATCAGCAAGGCGGTCAGCACGGAAACATCCTCTACCCGGTCCTTGATGGTATGCAGCTGACTGAGCATGGTCACCGGTTCACAGCCGATCAGGGAGCAGGCGATTTCCTGTCCGCTTTGGATCTGGTTCAGGGCTTCTTCCACCGATACTACTTTGCGCTGGTACATCTCTTGATAATTCATCCTGTCACCTCACGTGCAAAATCATAACGTGAACATTATCACATAAAGATGCGGTGTTTGTAAACAGGATTGATGGCGGGCGGGAGAAGGCGTCAGCATTCCCCGACCGGTGGGCTCTTCGATACCGTTTGAGCGGCGCAGGCTCGTATCTTTACAGGGATGACAGAGGTTGCATGACGTGACGGGCTCCAGTCACGCAGACGCAAACCGAAAAAGAAATGCAGGGCCTGACTCCAGCCAGGCAGATGCCAGCCGTATAATAATAGTAGAGCGAGGCTGAGCTGTGGTTGCCAGCGGTTGATTGCTTCCCGACAAAAGTTTGACGGTGTTGCAGCAGATTTTGGGCGTTACATTCCCGTGGGATGAACAGGCTCCGTGCTGCTGTCAGGTTGCCCGGCAACACGACTCTCCTCCCGGCGCTGTTTGAGTTCCTGCAGCAATTCTTCATCTCGCTGCTGCATCCGGCGGCGGAAGGCTTCTTCCTGTTTTTTTAGCTCCCTGCGCACCGGGTCGACCGGTTCCGGCGGCTGGGTTCGTTTTTTTGTGCGGGCAGGCCTGGGCAGGTTGAGTTTGGGGATATTACATTTGGGCAATCCGGCTGCCGGCAGTTTTAATCCTGTCCGGCCTGGCTCGGGCAGATGGCGTTCAGTCTGTCTGTCCGCAAAGTCGGCATAATCCGGCAAGGGGTCTGCCTGCATTTCACCTGTTGGGGATTGCAAATCAGCTTCTGCCGGGGGGACATCTTCCGGGCGAGTCCTTTCCGTCATGAGGGGCTGCCGGTGAGAAGGGGCAGCGATATAACGGTTGTACAGTATGATCATGCCCAGCAGGGCAAAGTAAATCGCAATCCCGCCTAAAAGGATCAGAACCGTTATGATAATATCATTGAGCATTTTATTTCCTCCAGTATTCCTGCCAATCAATAAATACTTCAATACAAATTGATCTTTTTCCTGCTCCACTGGCAAATAACTTGGTGCGCGTCCGTCTGCCAGAGGGTGTTTATAATAATGGAAATACTTCCCATTAATAAAATATACAGTAAAATACAATAAATATGATTTGCAGGAATATTTTTATTCTTTAGAGAATCATCAAATTAGCGTCAATACGAAAATACGGTCTATACAAATCAGGTTGGAGGATGGCAAAATGGATCGCTTGCCAGTGAAGCATGATCAACTGCTGCAAGAATTGCACAACCTCCGCCAACGCAACACAGAATTGGAAAAGAATCGAACCTGGCTGCTGCAGACGATCGAGCAATTAAAGAAAACAGAAGGTGAACTGGCGGAGAAATTCATCAACCGAACAGTGGAATTATCAAAAGAGAGACAAAGGCTGTTTGCCATATTGGACAGTCTGCCTTTTCATGTCTCTTTGTTTGCGCCGGACCACAAAGTGATTTTTGCCAATCGGGCATTTCGAGATCAGCACGGTGAGTCCAACGGACAAGCCTGTTATGAATACATTTTCGGCTTGAATCAGCCCTGTGCGTACTGTGAGACGTTTGCAGTTTTCGAGACCGGTCAGCCGCATCGCTGGCACATGACAACCCCCGACGGCCGACAGGTGGAAGTATATAATATACCCTTTTTGGACACGGACGGTGCTGACCTGGTTCTGGAGACGAGCATTGACCATACGCAGCACTACCAGCTGATGGAAGAGCTGCAAAAGTCGGAAAAGCGCTGTCAGCTGCTTTTTCATAACAGTCCTGAGATGATCAGTGTCATCAGTATGCAAGACGGCACTTATTTGGATGTGAATCAGCGATTTCTCGATTGCATGGGCTATACGCGCGCAGAGATCATCAATAGGACCCCCATGGAATTGGGTATTTGGGAAAACGATCCCTTGACCAATCACTCAATAAGGCGTGAACTGGAGGAAATAAACCAGGAGCATACGGCGGAATACCGGATCAGGAAAAAATCAGGTCAGCTGATTACTGTTTCTGCTTCTTCTATGGCCCTCTATCTGGACAATGAGCTGTGCCGCATCTGCATGATGCGGGACATCAGCCGGGAAAAGAAAATGGAAGCGGGACTCGAGAAACTGGACCGTTTAAATATCATCGGCCAGATGGCCGCCAGCATCAGTCATGAAATCCGCAATCCCATGACTTCGGTGCGGGGATTCCTGCAAATGATGCGCAACTATGAAAGATACCAGGAAGATGGGGAGTATTTTGATCTTATGATCGAGGAGATCGATCGCGCCAACGGCATCATCAGCGATTATTTGGGAATGGCCCGGGATAAATTGTTGTTTCTGGACCAGGTTTCGCTGGATGAAATCATTGCTTCGCTGACTCCCATGATCAGATCCGATGCCAACCAACGCGAGATCAGTATTCATCTGGAGTTGGGCAACGTACCGCTGCTGCATCTCTATGAAAATGAGATTCGTCAGTTGATCCTGAACCTGGCCCGCAACGGGCTGGAAGCCATGGGGTCTCATGGTGAGCTCGCCATCGGGACTTGTGTGGAAGGCCGTGAAGTGGTGCTCTATGTCCGGGATCAAGGAACCGGGATACCGGAAGAAGTAGCGGAAAAACTGCCCACGCCCTTTTTCACCACTAAAGAATCCGGTACCGGCCTCGGTCTGTCGGTTTGTTACAGCATTGCCGCCCGCCATCGGGCTCACATCGATTATGAAACCGGTGCCCAGGGCACGGCTTTCTTCGTCCGTTTTCCAACCGATTCAGCCGCAGACTCCATCACCGCCGCCGAAGCCTAAGCTTGGCCGGTCTGCCTTATTGCCAACACAGATACAAACGCACCTTGTGCGTTCTCATGTGCCCTTGTATGAACACTGGTATTTGACGCCTGCGCTTTTTTTATATATAGTCCAAGAAGCAAGGATCGTAAGCAGAAATTCGTATCCAAAAGGAGACCGCATGTTGCAACGCAAACCAATCCGGTCATGGGCCATTATGATCGCCCTCCTGCTGGCACTGGCATGTTTGTCCGGCTGTCAGGCACCCGTTTATGAGCAACCATCTGCGCCTGCGCCGCAGCAGACCAGTCAAACAGAGGCCGGCCAACCCTCGTCGGAAACAGCGGCAGTTACCGTACAGGCAGGGCAGCGCTATTCCACTCCGGAAGCAGTGGCCGCGTACCTGCATCAGTATCATGAACTGCCGCCGAATTATCTCACCAAGGCAGAAGCGCAGCAGCTCGGCTGGAACAATGCCGAGGGCAATCTCTGGGAAGTCACCGAACAAATGTCGATTGGCGGTGATCGTTTCGGCAACCGGGAAGGCTTTTTGCCCAAGGCTTCGGGCCGCCAATACTATGAGTGCGACATCAATTACCGGGGCGGTTACCGCGGGGCGGAACGCATCGTCTATTCCAACGACGGCTTGATATTTTATTCCGCTGACCATTACCAGACCTTTCAGCAATTGTATTAAACCGCGGCGCCATCCACCAGGGATTAAACCGCAACAAGACCGGGAATCAGCCAAAACAACCACCATTGGCAGAACTTCCCGCAACGGGATGGCGTCCGGATTATCTGATACAGCATGGTTGGCTGGAGCGAGCCTGGTTTCATCAGCTGCGGGGTGACGATTATTCCCGGCCATTTCCGTAATACGTAATATAAAGGAGGAAGTATAAATATGCAGGAGTTTTACCTGAACGGCGCTGTCATGACCGACCCCCAAACCACCCATCGTCATCTCCAGCAAGCCCTGTCCCTGCCCGATTACTACGGCGGCAATCTGGACGCCTTGTGGGATTGTCTGGTCAGCGATTTCTCTGAAAAAACCGTCTATTTCACTAATCTGCCAGCCATGCTGGCCAATTTGGGCGCATACGGAGACGCTCTCCTGGAACTATTGTGGGAAGCCGCCGCGTCCAACAGCAACCTCCACCTCATCATCGAAGACGAATAATCAGAAAATTCCATAAGTTAATACGCCTGACGCATAAACTTATTGAATGTTCTGAAAATAATGGCGGGATTGAATAAAATTACATCATTCTGCTGTCACCGGGAGAATCATATGTTATTATGATTAAAAGCAAATCTTCTGGAGGGGGAGAGGGCAGTTGGAGAATATCTGTCTCAATCCTGTAGGCCGGGTGGTTTCATCCGTGAAGACAGCCAAGGAGATGCCAGCCGGCGGCGTGCCTGCCGTCATTGAAATCCTGCCGCCGTATGAAGCTGCGCTGCTGCGCATTGAAGAGAATTCACACCTCTGGATCCTATCCTGGTTTCATCAATCAGACCGCAGCAATCTGGTGACTCCGCCCGGTGTCAACCGTGATTTGCCTGAATACGGAGTGTTTGCCCTGCGGGCTGCCAGCCGTCCCAATCCAGTCGCCATGTCCCTGACCAAATTGATAAAACGCGAGGGCCATCGGCTGTTCCTGGAGAAACTCGACGCTGTCGACGGAACGCCGGTGATCGATATCAAGCCCTATTTTGAAAACGACATTGTCTTTTCTCCCGTCACTTCCTATATCCCGGGAAAAAACCGCGAATACCGCCAGAACCAAATGCTGCGCCGGGCCATTGCCCATCACCAGGAGGAATGTCTGCATTTGCAGCTGGCGGTGCGCATGGCGCTGGTGGCAGAGGATATTTTCGGTCATTTAAACCGGCCTGATCTGATCGTCTCGGTGCGCGGCTCCGCCTGTCTGGCCGACACGATCCAGGGATTGAGCCGGGCCCGTCTGGCCAATCCGCCGCGCTTTTCCTTTGTCCCTTCCCTCACGATCCAGCAAACCAACTGGGACCTGGCCGACAAAGGGACGCTTACCCTGACCTGGCTGGGGCCGACCGCCATGTTGGAGCTCGAGGATGAAGAACTTTTAAATATTGACTTTGCCAACTAAAGAGGCTTTCCTATAAGTACCAGGGTTTTTCCGGTTACTGTACCTGTCAACGTTCGTTCTATATTTTCTTACTACCTGTGGTTTTTCACATTTGATCAGGAAGGACTGTTTCATAACAATGAACCGCCCTAAGCGTCAAGGCACGGCTCATTCTGCAGAAAATTTCAATAAAAATCAACCAGCCCGGGTCAGGTTCAGACTGTATCTGGTGCTTGTTCTGCTGGCCGGATTGCTTTTTATTGCCTACACCTATCTGCATTATATTCATCGCAGCGAAACGGAGGCAATTAATCTGGCCCAGGCCTTCGAGGCTTTTATCGGGCTGGAAATCCTTGACGAGCTGGAGGCCACCCCCGCGGACATTGACAAACCTGCCTATTCCGCTCTGAAGGAGGAACTGACTACCTTTGTCGAGCGCAACGGGAAAATGCGTTTTGCCTATCTCTTCGTGTATCATGATGGCCGCGTTTATTTTCTGGCGGATTCCGAACCACCGGAGTCACCGGCCTATTCTCCTCCCGGGCAGGCGTATGACGGGTATTCAGAGCAGGATTTCAACCGGCTGCGACAAGGAGAATCGATTATCACCCCGCTGGTGAAGGATCAATGGGGAACATGGGTCACGGTTACCGTTCCGGTCATCAATCCGCACAGCGGACAGACGCTGGCCGCTTTTGGCATTGATTATCCGGCTTGGCAATGGTATGCCGAACCTTTGCTCAATACAGGATATGCGGCGGCCCTGGTGATCGGGCTTTTGTTGGCATTTAACGCCTATTACCGCAAAACCGTCAGCAACGAACTTCTCCGTCAGGAACGGGACAAGCTGGCGGTGATGACCCGCAAACTGGGTGAGAGTGAAGAACTGTTCCGCCGGGTTTTTGAAAAAGCGCCGATCGGCATCGCAATTGTCAGCGACTTTCGTTTTATCTCGGTGATGAATCAGCAGTTTGAGCAGATTCTCGGCCGCTCCTTTACGGAATTGGCTGCCCTCAATTGGAAGGAAATGACCCATCCCGACGATTTGCCGCAAGACCTGGCACTGTTTGCGCAGTTTAAAGCCGGGCAAAACGATGGTTATGAGATGGACAAAAGATTCATCAAACCGGATGGCAAGGCGGTATGGGTAAAAATGATCATTGCCCCGCTGACTTTTGACGAGCAGGGTCTGGTGCGGGAGTATTTGTGCCTGCTCGAAGATATCACTGAACGCTATCGGATGATCAGGGAACTGCAGGAAAGTGAACGCAGCCTGCTGTATACCAACGCGCATGATTATTTGACCGGACTCTACAATCGTCGCTATTTTGAAGCGGAGAAGCTGCGTCTGGATCGCGCTGAAAACCTGCCTTTATCGGTCATTATCGCGGATATCAACGGCTTGAAACTGATCAACGATGCCCTGGGCCATGAGATTGGGGACCAGCTGATTCGGGAAACGGCCCGGGTTATGGCGGCCTGCTGCCGGGAGGGTGATATGCTGGCGCGTACCGGCGGGGACGAGTTCACCATTCTCATGCCGAACACCAGCCGGGAAGAGGCCCAGGCCCTGTTCAAGCAAATCGAATCGGCATTCCGGGACGAGTTCCGCATCCAGGAAGAGAATTATATGAGCGTCTCCCTGGGGTTCGATACCAAAGAATCTTGGTCAGAGGATATCAACCAGGTCATCAAGTCGGCTGAAGACATCATGTACCGGCGTAAGCTGCTGGAACACAAGAGTTCCCATGGTTCCATCATTGCCGCCATGAAATCCACCATGTTCAACATCAGTCACGAAACCGAGGCGCATGCCAACCGGCTGTTGGAAATGTCACGCCGGATTGGGGCCAGGCTGCAGCTTTCCAATGATGAGATGGGCAAACTGGAATTGCTGGCGACGCTGCATGACATCGGCAAGCTGGGGATAGATCGACGGGTTTTGAACAAAGAAACACCCTTGAACGAAGAAGAGTGGAAGGAAATGCGCAAACACCCGGAAATCGGCTTTCGCATTGCCATGTCCACCCATGAATTGATGCCCATCGCAGAATATATCCTCAGTCATCATGAGCGCTGGGACGGGTCGGGTTATCCGCAAGGTCTGGCCGGGGAGAACATCCCGCTGCTGTCCCGCATTTTGTCGGTCATTGACGCCTATGATGCCATGACCTCTGACCGGGTTTACCGTCATGCCGTCTCCCGGGAGGAGGCGCTGGAGGAACTGAAACAATTCGCCGGCACGCAATTTGATCCCCGCATCGTGGAGATTTTTATCAACGCATCGTGCGGCTAAGATTCACGTCCGGTGTTTCTGTGCAGCCAAGGAAAAAGGCTGGGCAAGCAAGGTCGGAGGAAATAAAAATGATAAAGTGTCCAGAGAAGGTTTGCTCCGGACACTTTTTTTGTTGCCAGGCAGGTGTTATCATCCGTCCATGATGCCGGGTGACTGTACAACCAGCCAACCGACCAGCCAAACGATGCGACAAAACGGCCCGCTAACGGTGCAACGATTGATCATGCCGTCCGCCAACCGCCAGACCACCCGGCAGTTAAATGCTCAGCCCACGGGACGGCAGGTGTGCAGGACGGTTAAATCAAATCCCGGCGGCGGGCTTCAAAGCGCAGCTCATCCCGGAAATCGGGGTGGGCCACATTGATAATGTTTTTTACCCGCTGTCTGACCGACTGGCCTTTGATTTTGGCCGGACCGTATTCGGTGACGACATAATCCGCGCAGGAGCGGGGGGTGGTGATGATGCCCCCGGGGGTGATCTGCGGGGAAATCTTGGAAACAGGCTGGCCGTTGTTGCTGCGCGGGTAGGCTACGGCTGGCGTGGCGATGATGGAAACCCCGCCTTTGGATTGAAAAGCTCCATCCACAAAGTCGAGTTGTCCGCCGGGATGGGTATACTGTTTGTAACCCATGGATTCCGAGCAGATTTGGCCGGTGAGATCGACCTGCAGACAAGCGTTGATGGAGACCATGTTGTCGTTCTTGCCGATGATATGCGGGTTGTTGACAAAATTGACGGGGTGGAATTCCACTCCCGGATTATCATCGATCCAGTCATAGAGTTTTTTGGTGCCCATGGCAAAGGTAAAGATGGAACGATACGGCATAAAGGTTTTGCGGCGATTGGTCACCACTTCATTTTCCCACAGATCGATCATGTTGTCGCAGGCCATTTCCGAATGAATGCCCAGGTCGCGAACATGGGTTTCCAGAAAAGCCAGGGCCACCGCATTGGGGATACTGCCGATGCCCAGCTGCAGGGTGGAACCGTCCTTGACGAATTCCGCGCAGTAATGGCCGATGGTGTTTTCCTCCGGGGACAGGGGCCCGGATTCCGGCAACACTGCCAGATCCTGATCCTGTTCCACAATGGCATCGACTTCGGAGATGTGGATGTAGTTGAGACCCCGGCTGCGGGGAACCTGCTGGTTGACCTGGGCCAGCACGGTATAGCGGTCGTCCCCGGCGCGGCGTTTGCGGGCCGCATTCTGGGCAATGGCCACGGTGGTATCTGCGCCCAGCCCCAGACAGAAATAGCCGTGTTGGTCCATGGGGGTTACGTTGAGCATGGCAACATGCATCGGCCGGAAGTTTTCATTGGTATAAATCTTGGGCATTTCATGAAAACGAATAGGAGATATGGTGAAGTCACCGCAGACGACTTTGTCCCGACTGGCGGAAGGATAGCCGCAATCCACCCGGATGTTGGTGTCGCGGTCGAGTTTATGCCAGGTGTTGTGGGGATGAATATCGACGATATGATTGATGGTGATATCCTCGACTTCGGGTTCCCGGTCCACCAGGGCATTGACCAGCGCCAGCGGGACGGGCACGGCAATTCCGATCCACACTTCGGTATGGTTTTTGACCAGTTTGACGGCCTCCTCGGCTGACATCAGTTTCTTTTTGTACATTTCCTGCAAATTCAATTAATCCACCCCTTGAAAAAATATTT
The DNA here is from genome assembly GCA_035447945.1 of Syntrophomonas sp. Taxonomy (GTDB): domain Bacteria; phylum Bacillota; class Syntrophomonadia; order Syntrophomonadales; family Syntrophomonadaceae; genus Syntrophomonas_B. Next base: position 6,867 of record DAOTHZ010000033.1, on the reverse strand, counting down.
TTAATTCATCATGGTTTCGCCATTGGCATGCGCCACCTGATGAATATCTTCCGGATGAAAAATACAAGGCTGGTTTGGCATTGACAATGCAACCTTGATTTCGTTGTAGAAACCTGTTTTTAAGGGTTGGCTGGCCACGCTGCACAGCATTGAAAGCTGCGCTGTTATAGGAAATATGCTGGCCCGAATAGGAAAAAATAATTTTGTGTGCGCCATGCAACAGTATTATTATATCTTATCTTGATAATATGTTACCATAGGCAATAAAGGAGGAATGAACGTGCGTTTCTGGCTGACGGCGGGATTTGTATTGATTTTGGATCGTTTCAGCAAGGGGTGGATTATGCAGAATATGAATGTCGGAGACGGTCAGGCCATCATGGGTGACCTCGTTTATCTTCGCTATATACATAATGAAGGGGCGGCTTTTGGCCTCATGCAGGGCGGCGGACTATTATTTGTGGTGATCGCGGCGGTGGTCATTGCGGGAGCGGTTTATTTCCTGTTTAAATACCATCTGCCGCCCATGGCCCAGTATGCTTTGGGGCTGATTACCGGCGGAGCGCTGGGAAATTTAATCGACCGGGTGATGTACGGTTCGGTAGTTGACTTTATCAGTGTGGGCTGGTTTCCGGTTTTTAATCTGGCGGATTGCGGCATCGTCTGCGGCGGGACTTTGCTGGTGCTGTGGCTGTATCTGCTGGAAACCGGCCAAAAAACCGAGTAAATTCACATAATCTTCACAATCAGGTTGTATCATGTAAGCGGATGAATATGCCATTTTAAGTGATAAAGGCAGGGTTTTTGATGACCAAAAAAGTTCTCCTGGCGGATGATGAAGACCGCATGCGCAAACTGCTGAGCGATTTTTTGAAACGGGAAGGCTATGCCATCCTGGAAGCGGCCAACGGCAAGGAAGCGCTGGACATTTTTCAGCAGACCGACGATCTCAGTCTGTTGATCCTGGATGTGATGATGCCCTTGATGGACGGCTGGGAAGTCTGCCGGGAAGTGCGTAAAACGTCGCGGATACCGATCATCATGCTGACCGCTCGTGACCAGGAAGCCGACGAATTGATGGGTTTTGAACTGGGCGCGGATGAATATATCAGCAAACCGTTCAGCCCGCCTATTTTGATTGCCCGGGTCAATGCCCTGCTGCGGCGTACCGAAGGAAAGAACTATCCGCCCCGCACCATCGGAGGACTGGTCATCGATGAAAACGCCCATTATGTTTATGTCAACGGGGAAGTCATCGATCTGACCCCCAAGGAATTTGAACTGCTGGTTTATCTGGCCGACCATGAAGGGCGGGCGCTGAACCGTGACCAGATCGTCAATGCGGTCTGGAGTTATGACTTTTACGGTGACATGCGCACGGTGGACGTCCATATCAAGAATCTGCGCCTGAAACTGGGCGAAATGGGCGATTGTATTCAAACCGTGCGCGGCATCGGCTATCGATTTGAGGGCAGAAAATGATCAAATCCGTACAAACCCGTTTGTTCCTGTTGATCAGCCTGCTGGTGACCTGTTTTGTGCTCTTGTCCCTGCTGGTCAACAGCAACTATCTGGAACAATACTATATGAACCACAAGAAAAGCCAGCTGCTGCAGAACGCCCGGCAGATTGAAGCCATTTACCAGGGGGAGCCGGACGACATCATCCTGGAGATGGAAAGACTGCAAAGTCAATCTGCCCTGAGTATGATTATTTTGGATGAAGCATTCGTCCTGAAATATCCTGTTTATGGACAGCGGCCCAGCCTGGGCGGCCTGCCCGTACCCCGTCTGGATGGCCGGCTGGAAGCGGGTCTGGACTACATCAGAAACAACCGCGCGGTGCTCGAGCAACATGACGTTTTCGCGTTGATCGAAGATGACCGCCTGTCGATTGACTTCCTGAACTTGTTTACCCGCCTGGACAACGGAGACTATCTGGTCCTGGCGACCCCCTTGTCCGCCATTCGGGAGAGCGCTGCCATTGCCAACCGCTTCTTCTTTTTCAGCGGCCTTGTCACCATCCTGATCGGTTTGCTGGCGGCCTTTTTCTTTGCCCGGCGTTTCACCCGTCCCATCCGCGGACTCAATCAGATTGCCCAGAAAATGTCGCAGCTGGACTTCAGCGAAAAATATCCCGTCACCAGCCAGGACGAGATCGGCGAACTGGGCCACAGCATCAACTCCCTGTCAGATCAGCTGGGCAAGGCCATCAGCGAACTGACCAGAGCCAATCGCAAGCTGCAGGCCGATATTGAGTATGAACGCAGTCTGGATGAAATGCGCAAGGAATTTGTCTCCAGCGTCTCGCATGAATTAAAAACCCCCATCGCCCTCATCCAGGGCTATGCCGAAGGCTTGAAGCTCAACGTCAACGAGGACGAAGTGAGCAAAGACTTCTATTGTGATGTCATAACCGATGAAGCCCACAAGATGAACTTGATGGTGCGCGATTTGCTCGATTTGTCCCAGTACGAGTCAGGGACCTTCAAGATTGAACGCAGGGTGTTTGATATGTTCGATTTGCTCGCCCGGGTGATCAGCAAATATCAGCCTATTTTTACGGAAAAATCCGTTGTGCCGCAATTGAACTGGGAACAAAATGAAGGTGAACTGCCGGTTTATGCTGATATGATGCGGATTGAGCAGGTGCTGATCAATTATCTCAACAATGCGCTCAACTACATGGACGAGCGCCGCCAGCTGGCCATCACGCTCCACATCGGCGAGGAGCAAGTACGCATCGCCGTGTACAATTCCGGCCAGCCCATTCCGAATGAGTCGCTGGACAAAATTTTCAACAGTTTCTACAAGGTCGACAAGGCCCGCACCCGGGCCGCCGGCGGCAGCGGTCTGGGCTTGTCAATTGTGCGCGCCATCCTGCAGCAGCATCACAACGATTACGGTGTCCTGAACTGCGCCGACGGGGTTGAATTCTGGTTCGAAGTCGATCGCTATGATGAGAATTAACCAATGATCCCCCTGCCAATATTCCTTCCTCAATAAAAATGAATCAATCATTTTTATAATCTTCATTTTCTTTTCATGGAAACTTCACAATCGCTGTTTACACTAAAACCATACCCGGAAAACAAGTTTTATGAAAAGAAAGGATGAATGATATGAATAAAAAACCCTGGCTGAAAAAAGTTGTTACCGGCGCCTTGCTAGGCGGCTTATTGCTGGGCTCGGCAGGCTATGTCTGGGCCGCCGACAGCAGTTCCGTCAGCAATACCATTGACAATGTGAAAACCAAATTCCAATCCATGATGCCGGGCGGAAGAGGACACGGTCACGGCATGATGGGCGGGGAAATGGGCATGAATCTCAACCTGCAAACGCTGGTCGGGGAGGGGGTCATCAGCAGTGACGAATCGACCGCCATTCAGGCCAAAATCGATGCCCTGCAGGCGGAACGGCAGGCCGAAATGGACAAGATCAAGGCCATGACCGCGGAAGAACGGCAGGCTTATTTCGAAGCCCGTAAAACCGCCGCCGACGATCTGGAAGCCGTCAAAAAAGATTTGTTGACCATGCTGGTCGATGAAAAAATCATCAGCAGTGACACCGCTGATGCCATCCGCAACAATCAGCAAGCCCAGCGCCAAGAGGAAATGCAGCGCAGAACAACCGATCAACTAAGTGCCCTGGTTGCGGACGGTACCATCACTTCCGCCCAGTCTGACGCCATTCTGGCCGCCATACAAGCGGAACAGGCCGAACGTCAGTCGGAAATGGAAAAGGTTAAAGCCATGACCGCAGAAGAACGACAGGCCTATTTCCAGGCCAATCAACCCACCCGGGGCAATGATCTGGCTGTGCTGGTCAGTGCCGGCGCCCTGACCCAGGAACAAGCGGATGCCGTGCAAAAAGCCCTTGGCGGACCCCGCGGCGGCGGGCAAGGCCATGGCGGCAAAGGCCCCGGCGGCATGGGCTTCCCCCAATAACGCAAGCCACGCAAGTTGGGGACGGTTCTTGCCTTGCGTTCGCAAAAGGGCTCGGCTGCGCCATCGCCCGGCTCTGCCATTAGGCTAAGGTGGGGATCGTTCTAAACTTGCGCTCTATAAAGGCAACGCTGGTCTGAGGTTAATGTTTGCGTTGTTTTGGATTTGTTGGGTTGATCGGATATAATAGTTGTATTAATGATGGAAAAGGAGCCAGGTTATGCCGGATTTTGAGACGCTGTTGGTAACCGAAGAAATGGAAGGGGAGCGGCTGGACAGTTTTGTCAGCGACAGCCTCGAAGACTTGTCCCGTTCAGTGGTACAGAATTTGATCAAATCAGGCCAAATTCGGGTGGAGGGACGGGCATCCAAGGCCAGTTATCGCGTCAAAACCGGCGACACCGTGCAGGTGGAGGTGCCGGCTCTGCAGGCCGTAGAACTGGTACCGCAGAATATTGACCTGCCCATTATTTATCAGGATGGAGATGTGGTGGTGGTTGACAAGCCCAAGGGATTGGTGGTGCATCCCGCTCATGGCAACTGGGACGGGACCATGGTCAATGCCCTGCTCTATCATATCAAGGACCTGTCGGGGATCAACGGGGAACTGCGCCCCGGCATTGTACACCGCCTGGACAAGGACACCTCCGGGGTCATGGTGGTGGCCAAAAATGACCGCGCCCATCACAGTCTGGCCGAACAGATTCGGGTGCACAGCATCAACCGGGAATATATTGCCCTGGTGCATGGGATCATCAAGGAAAATTTGGGTCGTATCGATGCACCCATCGGCCGCAGCACCACCGACCGCAAAAAGATGGCGGTGGTCAAGGACGGGCGGGAGGCCATCAGCGACTATGAAGTCCTGCAAAGATATCCCAACTACACCTTGGTCAAAGTCAAGCTGCTGACCGGGCGCACCCATCAGATCCGGGTACATTTTGCTTACATCAAACACGCCGTGGTAGGGGATCCGCTTTACAGCTCGGCGCGCAAACATTTCAATCTTGACTCCCAGGCGCTGCACGCCCGTCTGTTGGGCTTCGTTCATCCCCGCAGCGGCGAATATATGGAGTTCACCAGCCCTCTCCCGCAATATTTCCAGGACATCCTCACCCAACTTGCGCGGGGGGAATAATATTGTTTGACACAAGCGCTGGCATTGATTAGAATTGGTTCAGAACCTTTAAGTTGGCCCCGAGAGGCTAGCAAGGAATGATGGATTTCTGTGCCTGCCTCTGCGATTGGAGTGCAGGCTTTTCTATTTTTATAGAGCGGCCAGAGGGAGGTTGAGAGCTTGAGACTGGAAACCAAAAAGAAACTCATGGACGAAACGGCTGTCAAGCGTACCATTACCCGCATTGCGCATGAGATCATCGAAAGCAACAAAGGGGTGGAAAAAGTCGCCCTGATTGGCATCCGCCGCCGGGGAGGACCGCTGGCCCAGCGCCTCGCTGAAAAAATCGAGGAGATCGAAGGCATCAAGGTGCCGGTAGGGATTCTGGACATTACCCTGTACCGGGATGACCTGACCACCCTGGCATCCCAGCCGCAGGTACATCGAACGGAAGTATTTTTTGACGTCAATGATTTAAACGTGGTGCTGGTGGATGACGTTCTCTATACCGGCCGGACGGTGCGGGCGGCGCTGGATGCGATCATCGATCTGGGACGGCCGCGCTGTATTCAGCTGGCGGTGCTGATTGACCGGGGACATCGGGAACTGCCCATCAAAGCCGACTTCGTCGGCAAAAACATTCCCACCTCACAAAAAGAAGTCATTGCCGTGCTGGTGGAGGAGATTGACGGAAGCGACGAGGTCGTCATCCAGGAAATATTTTATGATTGACCCAACCCTTTAATTCGGTACGAGAGACCGGCAAGGGAGCAGCGATTAACCATATTGCCTTCCTTGCTGAAAAAGCAGGGAAGGCTTTTTTATTCACCAATCACAAAGGAGTTGAAAAACGTTGGAGCTGAAAAAAGATTTGTTGGGCCTGCGCGGCATGAGCCGTGAAGAGATGGAATTAATCCTTAATACCGCCGTTCCGATGAAGGACATTATCAACCGTGACATTAAAAAAGTGCCCACCTTGCGGGGCAAGGCCCTGGTCACGGTTTTTTATGAAAACAGCACCCGCACCCGGACTTCTTTTGAAATTGCCGGCAAATATCTGAGCGCGGATACCGTCAATCTGGCGGTTTCGACCAGCAGTGTGCAGAAAGGCGAAAGCCTGCGCGACACCATCAAAACCATTGAAGTGATGGGCTTTGATCTCATGGTCATGCGTCACGGCATTAGCGGCACGCCCCATTACGTGGCCCGCAACACCAAAATGCGGGTCATCAACGCCGGCGACGGTGCCAACGAGCACCCCACCCAGGCGCTGCTGGACATGTTCAGCATCAAAGAAAAGAAGGGGACGCTGGAAAATCTGAAAGTAGCCATCGTCGGCGATATTTTGCACAGCCGGGTGGCGCGTTCCAACATTTATGGACTCAGTCAATTTGGCTGCGAAATCAGGGTGGTCGGTCCGGCGACGTTGATGCCGCCGGAGGTGGAAAAACTGGGAGTGAAGCGTTACCACAGCCTGGATCTGGCGCTCAAGGATGTGGATGTGGTCAACGTTCTGCGCATTCAGCGGGAAAGACAGTCAGCCGGCTTGTTTCCTTCCCTGGACGAGTATTCCAACCTCTATATGCTGAGCCCCGAACGGCTGCAAAATGCCAAGGAGGATGTTTTGGTGCTGCATCCCGGACCGATGAATCGGGGCGTGGAAATATCATCCTCATTGGCGGATTCGAACACCGCGGTCATCAACGAACAGGTGACCAACGGGGTGGCGGTGCGCATGGCTTTGTTATACCTGATGATGGGAGGCACAAAAGATGAAATTGCTAATTAAGGGCGGCAGAGTGATCGA
>DAOTHZ010000032.1:0-23193 GCA_035447945.1 Syntrophomonas sp. | reverse complement strand
ACCATGAGTCCTTTCGGGAAACCAACCTGAAAAAAAGTCGTCTCAAAGAAGACAAGAGAATGAGTCTTAAGGACGCCATCGCCAAATACGTGGAAGATGGATGTATTATGGCTGATTCCGGTTTTTCTTATGTCCGCACACCGATCCAGGCCCATTTTGAAATTCTGCGTCAGAATAAAAAGAATCTCCAATACATCGGTTCCCCCAATACGCTGCATTCCTTTGCTGTATTTGCGGGATGCTGCAATTGGACCCATAATTCTTACTGTGGCGCGGAAATGCGTGGCACTGACCGCCAGTTTTCCAAAGGGGTCAAGGAAGGCAAAACTCAAATTATCTCTGAATGGAGCCATGGTTCGATGGCTTTGGGATTTAAAGCTGCCCAATACGGCTCTCCGTATCTTGCAGCCCATCAATTGCTCGGCACTGACATAGTCAAGTATAACCCTTATGTCAAGGAAGTCAAAGATCCCTGGAGCGGTCAGCCGGTGGTCTTGATTCCAGCCCTTCATCCGGATGTCTGCATCATTCACTGCCAGCAGGCTGATATTTTCGGAAACGGGAAAATAGTCGGCCCGGCCGTCAATGACATTGCCTTGGCATTCGCTTCCAGAAAAGTTATTATTACCTGCGAGGAAGTCGTTCCCGAACTGAGTATTCGTTTTGACAACAGTAATACCGTCATCCCCTTTATGATTGTCGATGCTGTGGTCGAACTGCCTTATGGCTGTCTGCCCGGCTCCTGTCCCGGTCATTATTATTGGGCCAGAGAGTGGTGGGAATGGCTGATGCGTATCGCTACCAAAAATGATGTCGCCATGAGCGATTTCATGAAAAATTGGATTTACGACTGCCCCGACCAGTATGCCTTGGTTGATCGTCTGGCCAAAGATTTGGGTGGATTTTCATATATTGATAACCTGCGCAGATTGGAAAAGGCGGAAGAATACTTGATTGAGGACATCGGGGTCGATTTTACCTATGAAACCGTCATCCCCAAATGGGAGTAAGATAAATAATAAAGGAGGCGAACCTTTTGAATACACCAGCACCAGCTAATCCTTTTGAACAACTGGCCTACAACATTGCTCTGCAAATACATGACGGCATGATCGTTTACGTCGGCACAGGGCTCCCCATGGTAGGCGCCATGTTAGCCAAAAAAACCCATGCCCCTCATATCACCTTGGTTTATGAAAGTGGCGGACAAGATCCTTGGGAAGGTCCCATGCCCTGGTCCGTAGGCGGCGCGGCAACCTTCCGCCGGGCGCCGATGAGCATGGAAATGGCACACTCCTTTGCCATGGCTGCCAACGGTTTTGTTGACATCGCTTTCCAGGGTGCAGCCCAGATTGATATGTACGGCAATCTGAATACTCACATGATCGGCGGAGATTTCCACAACTTCAAGTCCCGTCTGACCGGCAGCGGCGGCGGCAACGACCTGAGTTCCCTGTCAGAGACATTTGTCCTGGTAGGGTTGCAGGATCCCAGTAAATTCCCTGCTAAATTGGACTTCATGACCAGTCCGGGGTTCCTGAGCGGCGGAAATAGCCGTATAGAAGCAGGTTTGCTGGGCAAAGGTCCGCAGTCTGTGGTAACCCAAATCGGGGTCATGGATTTTGAACCGGAAAGCAAACGTATGCGCGTTAAAGGGCTGAATCCTTATTGTACGGTTGACATTGCCCAGCAGTGCAGCGGCTTTGAATTGCTCGTACCGGAAAAAGTTGAGGAAATTCCAGCACCGCCGTCTGATATTTTAGAAGTATTACGTCAAGAAGTTGACCCCCACAAGATCTTTATTGAATTCCCGCCCCGGGTTAAATAAGCGGGAACCATTCGTTCAATAAAGCCAAATTAAAAGGGCTGGCAAATGCCAGCCCTTTTGCTGTTTGTTCACGACAGATTTTTACATCCCCGGCATCTTGGTAAATACGCCGCGGGGATCGACCACCGTCCGCAATATTTCCAGCACTTCGTCTGGCGGCGGGGCGACCATATGGATTTCCTCCGGTACCAGCAGTTCAAAGCCGGTGCACATTTGCGCGATCTCTACTGTCATACCCGGGTTCAGGGCTTTGATCCGCATGCGTTTGCTTTCCGGTTCAAAATCATAGATGCCCACCTGGGTTACGACCGCGATCGGCCCACCATAAAGCCCGGCTTTTTCTCGACTGTCTCCACCCTCGAGATAGCCCGGTGTGGTCAGAAAATCCACTCGTTCAGGAAACCGCTCGGGCAGCTGCAAGCCAACCAGCACTGATTTCTCCGTCAGTGAACCGATATCATTGCCACCGCCGCTGCCGGGCAGAATGGATTTTAGGTTTTCGTAACTGCCGATCACGGAAGTGTTAACATTACCGTACATATCAAACTGAGCGCCACCCTGAAAAGCGATATCAACATATCCCAAGGCACACTGGCCAAAGGAGATGGACATCTCCATAGTCAAAGGTGATTTACGGTAGGTAAAGGGACAACCGACTGACCATGGGACATCACAGCCTTCCAGCGGATCCTGTCCACCGCTTTCAAAAACCAAAGTGATGTTCTTGGCATGCGTCTTCTTGGCCAACATTCCTCCCACCATGGGAAGCCCGGTTCCCACATATACAATCTGGTTGTCCTCGATCATCATAGACAGATTATAGGCCAGCATCTCCAATGGATTAGCGGGTGCTACATTGCTCATAATTCCCCTCCTTGCTTAGTCCCATTTGGGTATTACTTCTTGATAGTCAAAACTGATTGCAGTGTCATCTGCGGTTCCCTGGGCTGCTTCCATCAAGCGGCGAGCCTTGTCAATAACCGCCATTCCGCCGGCTTTATCTATAAAATCATATTGGTCTTTGGTATTCATGATCCAGCGATCGGTAAAATCAATCATATTGTCATAGGTTACCGTGCCAATACGGATCAGGAATTCCCACCACTCCCGATTCCAGAAATAATGTCCTGGGCAGCATCCCGGATAGGCTCCATAAGGAAGCTCGACCACCGCATCCACATACATAAAGGGAATACTTGCATTGCCGTTATCCCGGATGGTCATTTCCGGAACGATTCTTTCGGCAGTAATTATGACTCTGCGGCAGGCCGCTGCCAGCGCTATGTCATTGATGGCCGGGCCGCTTATCACCGCATTGCCGAATCGATCTGCCTGTTGGACATGGATAATGCAGACATCCGGGAACAAGGCCGGTATTAGGCAAACCGGATCATGATCTATGCCGACCGGGTTGTCAATAACTTTTACATAGGGATTTTGCTTGATCATATCGGTACCCAGCAATTGCTTGGAAGCAATAAAGGGAGCACCCAGTTGGGCGGCTTTGAATCCCTGGGCCATGGTCCCATGGCTCCAGAAGGAAAGAATCTCGGCTTCCTTGTTCTTGATGATCCGGGCAAAGTTTTTGTCATTGCCGCGCATTTCCACGCCAATGTAAGACAAATGGATTGCTTTCATACATCCCCGGGCCATGAAATAGGAACAGTTGGACATGGGAGAACCGATCCCGGTAAGGTTCTTCTTTTGTTGGCGAACAATTTCAAAATAAGCCTGAATGGGACTCCTGACATAGGAAAAACCGGTTTCAGCAAAAATATCACCGTCATGAACAAATTCAGCGATGGCCTCCTTCAATGGCATACGTTTGTCTTTTTTACGGCGATCCTTCGTAAGATGGTATTCACGAGCACCCTTAAAATCCACAAGTCGGTCAATCTGCTCGTCGCTGGTATAAAGATGTGCCATCCGTTCTATGCCTCCTTAATTATTATTAGGGTATTTTATAATACCGAGAACACTGCTCCCCCTTCCCGATTGTTGATATTCATGACACAGTTTACAAAACTGCGCCTTGCCTCTCTAAAAAACTTCAACAGAACTTTTTCAGGCAACCAATATGAACCATCACTATAAGTCATTAATTACTATTATAATTAAGCATAATTAATCAGGCAATGTAATTTTACGTAATAATATTACAATTAAAAATATTTTTTATTATTCTAATATTATATTTTGGTTTGTCCGTGCAGAAATATTCAGACCAACGTTTTTGATGCTATCATTCATCCAATTTTTCCTGAGCACTTATGTGTTATCATAAGTTTATTAGCCTGAATCTAACAAAGGAGTGATCGCCATGCAGGATGTTTCCGGTTTTGATATAGACCATACGGTGATGGGGACACTGGGAATTGAAATCTTTGAGTATACGCCGGAGAGAGTCGTTGCCCGAATGCCGGTTACGCCCAAAGTTCATCAGCCCTTTGGACTGTTACACGGGGGCGTTTCCCTGGTCATTGCCGAAACAGTAGCTTCTGCCGGCAGCTACCAGTTTATTGACGCCAGTTGGCAGCGAGCGGTAGGGCTGGAGATCAATGGGAATCATATCCGCAGCAAAGCCAGCGGAATAGTTCATGCGGTCGGCACCCCTATCCATGTGGGACGGCGCACCATCATTTGGGATATCCGCATCTATGATGAAGAAGAAACCCTGATCTGCATTTCCCGCTGCACCATGGCGATTATCGAAGTAGGTCCCCAACCGGCAGAAAAAAGAAAAACGGATCCGTTTTCATTTCAAGAAGACGTTTCGCAATGAAGTTTATTTAACTTATGTATTTTAGTTAACCCTGTTGCTTCTACGCCAGATGTTCATCTCTTGGGCTTCTTTGATCAACTCATCCTGAAAACGCGGATGGGCAATTTTTATCAGCGCCTCCGCCCGCTCCCAGGTAGATTTGCCTTTGACATAAGCAATGCCATATTCCGTTACGATATAATGGGCCAAGGAACGGGGCGTGGTTACAATCGTGCCGGGACTAAGTGTCGGTCGAATGCGGGAACAGAGTTTGCCCTCCTGATTGGTATAGGTGGACGACAAACAAATAAACCCTTTGCCACCTTCCGACATGAATGCGCCCATCATAAAATCCAGCTGACCGCCGGTCCCGGAAATCTGACGCGTACCGGAAGACTCCGAATTGATCTGGGAAAACAAGTCCACTTCGATGGCTCCATTGATGGCTACCATTTTGGGATTACGGGCAACGACATGCGGCGTGTTGACATCGGCGATGGAGTAAGTCGCACAAACCGGGTTTTGATCGATAAAGTCATATAAATCTTGGGAGCCCATGGCGAATCCATACACCATCTTGCCTTTGTCGATGCCTTTGTTTCTTCCGTTCATCTTACCGGATGCATATATCTTCAAATATGCATCCGCCAACATTTCTGTATGGCAACCCAGATTTTTCAGGTCTGATTCGACGATTAATTCCCCGATAAAGTTGGGCATGGCTCCAATCCCCAGTTGAATGCAGGCCCCGTCCTCGATTTCAGTCATAACCCAGCGGGCAATTTGCTTTTCTACTTCATTGGGCTGCAACGCCGGCAAGGTAAACAACGGCTGATGATCTCCCTCCACGACTAAATCCACTTCACTGATATGTACCGCCGCATCATGTCCCCCATAAGCAGTGGGCATATTGCGATTGACTTCCACGATGACCAGATTGGCGTTTCTGACCAAATCCTGGGCATGTCCGGCGTTGGGTCCATGGTTCATATAGCCCATGTCATCCATGCTGCCAACCTGTAACATGACCACATCCCGGCGTTCGTTTTTTAAAATAGTCGGCAATTCATAATAGGTAACCGGCGCATAATAGTAGTTGCCCGCCAGGGCCAACTTGCGATCATGCCCGGAAGCGTGCATATTGTTGTAGATAAAATGCCGGCCTTCCGGATCGCAGGCAATGGTCTGCAGCGGATACATGGTTACGCTGGTATACAGAACGACATCTTCCAATTCATCCCGCCGGGCGGCCAGCGCCCTATCCAGTACGGGGGGATTGCCATTATAAGAATTGAATTGTATTCTATCCCCTGACTTGACTGTTTTAACTGCTTTTTTTGCAGTGACTAACTTGTTCTTGTATTCCTGCATAAAGCGCAATGGTTCCATCTCCTTTTTGCTTATGTTTACCCGACTCTGCCGAATGAGCTGTTTCAAATAATTATTATATCATTAGCAGCAAGATCTTTCGTTATTTTAAAAATATTCCCGGTAATTCCAAGGCAAAAGGCCAAAAACTATTATTTTGTCAATCTGTCGTTGTTTTCGCCTGTAACTGCGACAATTTTGTCACATTTTTGTAATCCGCATCATACTGATCATACATTATAGTTACATCCATGTTACACTTTTTTATTTCCCCAGTCTGATGTATTTGCTTTTTCGATTAAAGCCGGCTAAGGATTTCACTGTAACATCAAGCCTGCAACAGCCGATTTTTACGTTCCATCATCAGCTTTTTGCGAAAAGGCTACAAACAATGTGTTTTTGTTTGGCATACAACTTGCATTAATAGTTGGTCAAGATATTGTTATTTATTTCACATATAAAACTAATGTAAAGGATGATGAGCAATGGGAACAGCAAAAGCAATTAAAATCAACTACCACACCAAAGCAGCTTATGAGATGGCCAGTTCTCTTCCCTGCCCCCGGTCAGCCCATGAGGTATACAATGTGGGAGTCAGTCTGCAATACTGTATCCGGGCCAAGTATTTGGAAATCGCAGAGTTGCTGAACGACAAGACCTATTTAACCGATCAGGCTGCACAACAGCTGGTCATTAAGAGCAAAATTGCCAAACTGGCTGCATTCAGATTGAATGTGCAATTGAACAAATTCTATGAACTGGGCGGCCCCATTATGGAAGACCCGGTATCAAAAGAAATGGCCAAAGACATTCAGCCTTTCTTCAAGCGGATCATGAGCCGTTTTCTCCAGTCTTTGGATGAAAGTTCCTCCCGTTTGTTGACCAAACAAATCAGTACCGAAGAAATGACGGCTGAAGTGAAACAACAAATAACCGATGTTTACACGGTGATGGAAAAATTATTCCCGGTAGATGAAATCACCAGTGCCTTTGACGAATTAATCGAAGTTCTCGAGGCATAGGACCGGATCGTCGAGGATTTATTGCAACAGCTGTCAATATTTTAAATCCCCGATTGCATTTAAAGAAATGCAAATTCGATTGTGAAAGAAGGGACAAAGTATGTGTGATTGCAGTGAACATGTTCAGGATATGCGTTATGTGGCGCTTGATAAAATGCTTGATAAATACCGTGATTCCAACGGCAAGATTATTCCCGTTCTGCAGGAGACCCAGGATATTTTCGGATACATTCCGGAAGATGCGATCAAAACCATCGCCGAAACATTACGGATCCCTTCGAGCGAAGTATATGGAGTGGCAACCTTCTACGGTCAATTTCATCTGCAAGTACGGGGCAAGAATATTGTTCGCGTTTGTACCGGCACCGCCTGCCATGTGCAGGGTAGCGGCAAGATTCTGGAGAAAATCAACAAATCATTGGGCCTGTCTGCCGGAAAGATGACTACTGATGATCTGTTGTTTACGGTCGAGCCTGTGGCCTGCCTGGGCGCCTGTGGAATGGCCCCGGTCATTATGATTAATGAAGACGCTTATGGCAGAGTAAGTCCTGATGACGTTCCGGAAATCTTGGCGCGCTATCAGGAAAAGGATGGCGAAGTGAAATGCATAGCTTAAATGAAATGCGTCATCAATTTCGAAGTGCATACGAAGAATCCCAGCATCATATCAAGGTTGTAATCGGACTGGGTACTTGTGGGATTGCCGCCGGCGGGGAAAAAATCTGGGAAGCGGTCAGTCGTTACATCGAAACCCACGGTGCCGAGGTCGAAATGATGTCGACCGGATGTATCGGCATGTGCTATGCCGAACCGCTGATGGAAGTCCATATGCCGGGTCAGCCTCGTTTTATCTACGGCAACGTAAAACCCGAAGCGGCAGTTGCCATCCTGCAGAAACATCTGGCCGAGGGAAAGCCCTCCCCAGAATACATTATCGCCCAGGATTCCAGAGGATATGAAGCCGCCGCCAACATTGTCAAGCTGGAGGAGACCCCTTTTTACCAGGGACAAGTCAAGAATGTACTGGGACGGTGCGGCATCATCGATCCGGATCAGATTGTTCAGTACATCACATTCAGCGGCTATGAAGCGCTGGAAAAAGTACTGTCGTCCCTGACCCCCTTTGAAGTAATCCAGGAAATCAGTAAATCCGGATTAAGGGGCAGAGGCGGCGGCGGTTTTCCGGCAGGACGCAAATGGGAGGCATCCTACCACTCTCCCGGCAGTAAAAAATACGTAGTCTGTAATGCAGACGAAGGTGATCCCGGAGCTTTCATGGACCGCAGCGTACTGGAAGGCGATCCTCATTCCCTGCTGGAAGGGATGGCCATCTGCGGTTATGCCATCGGTGCTGATGAAGGCTATATCTATGTTCGGGCTGAATATCCGCTGGCTATCAAAAGATTAAAAAAGGCCATTCGGGATGCTGAATCCATGGGACTCTTGGGCAACAATATCCTGGGCAGCGGATTTAGCTTTAAAATTCAAATCGCTGCCGGAGCCGGAGCATTTGTTTGCGGTGAGGAGACCGCGCTGATGCATTCCATCGAAGGCAAACGCGGCATGCCCCGGGTAAGGCCCCCCTATCCGGCCCAGTCAGGGTTATGGGGCAAGCCCACCAATATCAATAATGTGGAAACCTATGCCAACGTCCCCGGTATCATCCGTCAGGGAGCAGCTTGGTTCGCCAGCATGGGCACGGAAAACAGCAAAGGTTCAAAGGTATTTGCATTGACCGGTAAGATTAATCGCACTGGTCTGGCCGAAGTTCCCATCGGCATTTCCCTGCGCGACATTGTATTTAAAGTCGGAGGTGGCATCCAGAACGGCAAACGCTATAAAGCGGTCCAGATCGGCGGACCTTCGGGCGGTTGTATCCCGGAAAGTTTGCTGGATACCCCCGTCGATTATGATTCCCTTCTGCAACTGGGCGCGATGATGGGTTCTGGTGGACTGGTGGTCATGGATGAAGATACCTGCATGGTTGATGTAGCCAGATATTTTCTTCATTTTACTCAGGAAGAATCGTGCGGCAAATGCGCCCCTTGCCGTGAAGGCACCATGCGCATGCTGCAGATTTTGGAGAAAATCTGTGACGGCAAGGGCACCCCGACTGATCTGGATACTCTGGAGAGTTTATGCCGGGTCGTACAATCCACTTCCCTGTGCGGTCTGGGGCAGTCAGCACCCAACCCGGTATTGGCAACCCTGCGCTACTTCCGTTCCGAATACGAAGCGCATATTTATGATAAAAAATGTCCTGCCGGCGTGTGTGTAGAATTACTCGATATTAAAATTGATGCAGATAAGTGTAAAGGCTGTACCCTTTGTGCTGATGTTTGTCCGGTGGGGGCGATCAGCGGCGAGCGCAAAAAACCGCACGTCATCGATGCCGACAAGTGCATCAAATGTCAGGCTTGTATGGTGAAATGCAAATTTGGCGCCATCGCCAAGGGTTAGGAAGAAAAGAGGACGGTGAGAGAAATGTCTGAAACAACTGTCATGATCAATGGCATCCCAATCAGTGTACCGGAAGGTACCTCCATATTGCATACGGCTCAAAAGGCAGGCATCAAGATCCCCACTCTTTGCTTCCATCCCGATCAGGAAGTCAAGGCCAACTGCAGGATATGCGTGGTCGAAGTGGAGGGACAGAAAAACCTGATGCCAGCCTGTGCCACCAAGGTGAATGAAGGCATGACGATCAAAACTGCAACTCCCAGGGTGCTGGAAGCTCGTCGTACCATCCTGGAATTAATTCTGGCTCATCATCCCCAGGACTGTTTGCACTGCGTGCGCAGCGGCAGTTGCGAATTGCAGGAAATTGCTTCGGAGTATGATGTCAGATACAATCGTTTCCCCCAGGTCGAAGCTGATCTCCTGCTGGACTATTCCAGTCCCTCGATCGTCAGGGATCCCAACAAGTGCATTCTCTGCGGTCGTTGTATCGAATTCTGCACCTCCAAGCAGACCGTGAATGCCTTGGGATTGGCCCACCGTGGTTTTGATGCCCAAGTGGTTCCTTCCATCGGCCAGGAATTGTTTGAGAGTCCTTGCGTGATGTGCGGTCAGTGTATTCACGCCTGCCCGGTGGGTGCCATTTCCGGCCGGGAACAGATTGATGAATTCATGACAGTGGCCGCCGATCCGGAAAAAATCGTTGTGACGCAGATCGCGCCCGCCGTGCGGCTGGCAATTGCAGAAGCTTTCGGGGCTGACCGCGATCAGCTGCAAATGGGGCAATTGGTAAGTGCGCTGAAAATGTTGGGGTTTGATCACATTCTTAATACCAACTTTGCCGCTGACCTGACCATCATGGAAGAAAGTCAGGAATTGCTCGAGAGAATCCGCAATGGTGGCGTGTTACCGATGTTTACCTCTTGCTGTCCAGCCTGGGTTCGTTTTGCGGAGGTTTTTTATCCGGATTATTTGAATCATTTATCCACGTGCAAGTCCCCCCAGCAAATGTTTGGTGCCTTGGTAAAAACCTATTGGGCTGAAAAAATGTCGATCCATCCTGACAAAATTTTTTCCGTTTCCATCATGCCCTGTACGGCCAAAAAATATGAAGCCGTGCGTCCGGAGATGACCGACAGTGATTATTCCGACGTGGATATGGTGCTAACCACCCGGGAGATCGTCCGTCTGCTGCAGATGACAGGGATTAATCCGCTGAAACTGAAGGAAACTGCATTTGACCCTTGGATGGGTGAATATACAGGTTCTGCAGTATTGTTCGGAGCCAGCGGCGGAGTCATGGAGGCAGCCCTGCGGACCGTTTATGAAAAAGTAACCGGTCGGGTACTGGAAGAACTTGATTTCACTGATGTAAGGGGCATGGACAGTTTAAAAGAGGCCACGATAGATTTGGACGGAACCATCGTGAAGGTGGCGGCAGCGCATACGCTGGGCAATGCCCGGGCGCTCATGGACGAGGTGGCCGCAGGCACATCTCCTTATCATTTCATTGAAATTATGGCCTGCCCGGGCGGATGTATCGGCGGCGGCGGTCAACCCATCACCCGCAGCAACGTGCAAAGAGAGCAACGGATGGAAGCCATCTATGTCGAAGACCGCAGCAAAACTTTGCGCAAATCCCATGATAACCACGAGATCCAGATGCTCTATACAGACTTCCTGCAGGAAACCCTGGGGCACAGATCTCATGAATTGCTGCACACCCAATACAGTTTGAAAAGAAAGAATCCGTAATAACGAATTATGGCTCTTCCATTCAATCCTTTACGATATATATCCCCAAACAAATGCTGCCGGTTTACGGCAGCATTTGTTTAATTCTCTTCTGCCCTTGTATCAGGAATGTCCTGATCTATATCCATGATTAGTAATAATATGGGAAATACAAGATAAATGCTGGTGGTTGAAGCGGCTACGATGCCGGAATCGTTGACCAGCAAAGCTACTAAGGCAGCGGTGATGATGCCGATAAACCCGTTAAATACAGCAGGATATTGCTGACGCAGCTGCCGCATGGCTCCAATCGGGTGAACCAACAACAGTGACAATACTAATAGAATGACCATAAAAACATAACTCCAGATGGTATAGCGAATGAGCTTGATATTCATGCCGACTTTGCGTTTTATAATCAGCAGGATCTCCTGCCAGCCGCCGGCAGCAATTTGGTTGGCCGCCCGACCAATATGGGTCTGCAGTTCCGCCGGTCGCTGCATGTCATACATTGTTCCCCCGGCAGCCACCATCAATACTGCTCCAAAAATACCAACCACCGCCCGGAAACTGATTTTCACCTGCCGTAATAGAAGAAATGTGACCAGGAAAGCGACCGGCGCCGTCAGCAGTCCATCAGAGTTGGCTCCCAGTGTGGGTCCGGCGATCAGGTAACATTGGCTGGTAAAAAACACTGCAATGATGAACAGGAGCAAGCGATGTTTGTATTTCTCATAAAGGGCCGTGCCAACTGCAATGCTGCTGCCGATCAAGATCCCCATGTATTCGTTGCCAATTCCGTAATACCTGGCTCCGGTCATGGGATCATAACCGAGCAGGGAGCTTTTTATCAGCGGAGCCCCCATGATAATGTCCAAATTAATCATCAGTACGGTAACAAGACTGATCATCATCAGACTTTTAAAAGCATTGTCTTTACAGAAGTATAACGCCAGTTTGGTGACTCCCGCAGTCAAGAGAATCGCAGCAGCAACATAAAGCCAGTCATCATGCAGAGGTATTTTATTGAGCGGCAGCAAAACAAGAGGAATGGCAACCATGGAGACAATCAGCGACTTGATGATTGGTTTGCCCTGCTTGAGTGGGAAAATGGCCAGCAGCGCCAGTAGAATAACAATGATTTGAAGAACCACATAACTTTTTATAACAGGAGAGCGCAGACGGTTGGCAGTGCTGGTTGACCCCGCCAGATCGATGGCTGCAGCAAGACGGTCACCCTCTGCTTCCGGTTTGGAAAACATGACCTGTCCAATCATTACCCGCTGCTCATCTTTTAGCTCAAAAAACTTCAGAACCGTGGGGGCAAGGTCGGTATTGGCCACAATATAGTCACGCCGGCTGGTGGAAGAAGTCAGAATACCAGCGGAAAAGCCTTTGCCATATGCCAGCACCGGAGTAAAATTATCCTTCAATTTAATTGCTTCTCGAGATGGAGATATCCCGGACAACAACAACAGATCTTTTTGGGGATCGAGCTGCTGCATTATTTGGTCCACGATATAATCCATTTTCCGCATGATCGACTTTTTTTGGAATGTATAAATGTCGGGGAGAGCTGTATCGCCTTCCTGGAAACGGGCCAGATCTGAGAGATCGATAATAATCAAATCAGCCTGGGAGCGATTTTGTTCCAGCTGTTCGGAAATGAATTCGTAATTGGTCTCATGGCTGAGAAAACTGGCAGGCGACAAACTGCTGACAGCTGAACCCACCTCTCCCAGCGGCACCTGTCCACGGGCATCCATCCCCACTGCGATGCCGGGCCGTATCCTTTCATTGCCGATGTCACCATTTCCCAAAACACAGACTTTGAGCTGGTTGGCACGCAAAACTTCACCCATTGCCCCGGGTATGGTGCTGACGCTCTCCTGGATCATGCCTTCCAATATTTCCGGGTAGTTTACCATCAGCAATGCGCTGTCCGCTCCGCTAATGCCGGTGAGGTTCTGATATAACTGCCCGGCTGTCTTGTTGCGCTCCGGCACGATTTCATTTTGATTGAAACCCATTAAACCGTTGAGATAACCGCGAGCCAGATTGCCAGCCCCCAGGGTCAAACTGCAGTCGATGGTATTGTGTCCCCGCAAGGTTCGGTTGCTGGCCAATCCGACTGCGCCCTGCTGTGTGAGGCGGTACATTGCCGGCGTAGCCACCGGATCGATGTCGTTGATGGAAAGCTTGTCAATCAGGATGATATAAGCGGTTGGTCCTCCCTCGCTGCTGGCTGCCTGAACCAGAGGAGGGAAAGCCGAAAGAGCAAATAAAGTAATAAAAACGGGAATCAGCAAACGTTGAAAAATATTTCTAATGTGCATACTGCAACCTCGTTACTTTTTCTATCAGTATACACGTCTTTTTAAATGACTGTAAAATAATTCAGCAAATGCGGGGCACATGCTCGCCTTCTAAAATGCCCAGAATACGCTGGGCTCCCAATTCCGTCTCAATGAGCACCATGCCTGGTGTTTCAGCACTGATCTGGCCGATGATGGACGCAGCTTGAGTTTGAGGAAGCCGGCGCAAATCATTCAATAATGACTGCGCTAAAGCAGCAGCCACAAATATGACCATTTTGCCTTCATTGGCCATATAAAGAGGATCCATGCCCAGCAGGTCGCAGGCTCCCTGAACAGCGGGCGCCACCGGAATATCAGCTTCCTTGACATGAATGCCGACGCCAGCTTGAACGGCAATTTCATTCAGCACGGTAGCCAGTCCTCCCCGGGTGGGATCACGCATGCATCTTATCGCATTGCCATATTGGGATATTATCTCTCTTAACTGAATAAGGGCGGCACAGTCACTCACGACTGGAGTGCTAAAGGCCAAGCCTTCTCTCCGGGCCAGGATTGCCAGACCGTGATCGCCTACACAACCAGTGACAATGACCTGATCTTGCGGTTGAATTCGTTGGGGACGATAATCAATGTCTGCCGGTATGATCCCGATTCCGGTCGTATTGATAAAGACCCCATCCGCACTGCCTTTTTCCACCACCTTGGTATCACCGGTCACCAGCTTGACACCAACTTCCCGCGCAGTTTGGGCCATGGAGGCTGCAATCACGCGGAGATCTGCCAGGGGCAGGCCCTCTTCGATAATAAAGGCGGTTGACAGGTAAAGCGGAGTCGCCCCGCAGGCCAGCAAATCATTGACCGTCCCACAAATGGAAAGTTTGCCGATATCTCCTCCCGGGAAAAAAAGCGGGGTGATGACAAATGAATCGGTCGACATGGCCAGACGACCGGCAGGGACTTGCAGAATTGCTCCGTCCAGCATGGCTTCCATGATTTCATTGCGCCAGGCTTGTTTAAACACCTCATCGATCAGGCGCTGACTCATCAGTCCGCCACTGCCATGCGCCAATAGTATTCTCTCCTGGGTCATCTAACTTCTTCCTTTCGTTGGGATATATCTATAATAAGCCGCACACGACCCTTCGTGTGAGACCATACAAGGTCCAACCGGATTCAAGGGCGTACAGGCCTGACCAAATAAAACACACTCGAGGGGAGTGATTTTACCGGCCAGAACTTCGCCGCAGGCGCAGCCTTTGATGGGAATTTCCTCAATTTCCGGAATATCAAATCTCTTGCGGGCGTCCATATCACTAAATTCCTCCCGCAACTGCAAGCCGCTGGCGGGAATCATCCCCAACCCTCGCCAGCGAGCCGGGACCGGCTGAAATACACGTTCCATGCTCTGACAGGCGATCGGATTACCTTCCGGTTTGACCACCCGGCTATACTGGTTTTCCACTCGTGCTTCCTCTTTTTTTAATTGCTGCAGAAGCATATAGATCCCTTCCAGAATATCCAGCGTCTCAAAGCCTGTAACAACACAAGGTTTATGGTATTTTCTGGCCAAACTTCCAAAAGTTTTGACCCCAATTACCGCTGAAACATGGCCGGGACAGAGCAAACCATCTACCTTGATTTCAGAATCTGAAAATATTAATTCCAACGCAGGCGGCACCACCTTATGCAGAGAAAAAACCGAAAAATTATTCAATCCTTCCCTTCTTGCCTGTTCAATGGTAATGGCAATGGTTGGGGTTGTTGTTTCAAACCCGATCCCCAGAAAAACTACTTCTTTGTCCGGGTTGTCCCGCGCTACCCGCAGCGCATCCAGCGGCGAATAGGCAATTCTGATATCCGCGCCCCGGCTTCGTTCTTCCTGCAGGCTGCTGTGTGTTCCGGGAACTCTCATCATGTCACCGAAGGTAATCAGAATAATATCCTTGTGCTGAACCATTACAATAACCGCATCAATATCTCCCTGCGACGTCACACACACCGGGCATCCCGGCCCGGAGAGGAGTTTTATATTAGGCGGCAACAGTCCCCGGATGCCGCTCTTGGCAATGGCCATGGTATGAGTCCCGCAAACCTCCATTAAAGATACAGAACCGCTGAATAATTGAATTGCCCGCAACAAATGCTGCTTGTATTCTTTAACATCATTGTCCATATTGCAGCATCTCCTCCAGATAGTGCATGGTTTCCAAAGCGATGCTCTCATCAATGATTTCCATGGCAAAACCGGCATGGACCAGTACAAATTGTCCTGGTTCAACGTCCGGAGTCAACTGAATATTGATTTCCGTATGATTGCCATTGACATCCACCCGGGCTGAATAGTTGGTTGTTTTCTCAACGACTCTGGCAGGTACACCCAAACACATTATGCCAACACCTCACTTGCTATGATTGCCTGTCCCAATGCAAGTCCCCCGTCACCGGCCGGGACCTGGCGGGGATAAAAGACCTTGAATTCCTTTTCTGTCAATTGTTCAACCAGATGATACAGCAGGATCTGGTTATGAAATACCCCTCCACTCAACACCACCCGGGTGAGGCCGCTTTCGTCACGTAATCGGAGGAGCGTCGTGACAAACATCTCGACCAGGGTCAGGTGAAATTTTTGCGCCATGCTTGCCCGCCGGCGGCCTTGCTGCAAATCTGCTATCAACTCTGGCCACATGGGCAGCACATCCATCAACCAGATATTTTGCTCTTTGCACAATGTAAACCCGTAACGCCCTTTCTCGCTTTGATCCGCCAAGGCTTCCAGTTCTGCAGCCGCCTGGCCTTCATAGCGATTGATTCCGCAAACCCCCAAAACTGCTGCCACCGCATCAAACAGCCGTCCACAGGAAGAGGTCTGGCTGACAGAGTGATTCGTTTTCATTTGCTGCAGCATGAAAGCGAGTTCCTGTCCGCTTAAATCCGGCAGAATCTTTTCGGCATGGGCAAGCCCTTTTTCTCCCAGCGCCGCGGATAAATATATCAAGCTCATTCGATAGGGCTTTTGGGTATTGATATCTCCGCCCGGATAAGGGACATACTGGAGATGGGCTACCCGCTTGAAATGGCGACAGTCTCCTTGCAGAATCTCCCCCCCCAGACCGCACCGTCGGTGCCCCACCCGGTACCGTCGCAGATCAACCCCAGTACTTCACCCTGCAGCTGATGTTCCGCCATGACTGAAGCCATATGGGCAAAGTGATGCTGAATCGCGATTTTTTTTGGATATGGTTGTTGTCTGGCCCAGCGGGTGGTCTGATACTCCGGATGTAAATCATGGGCAAGGATTTTAGGTTCAACATACAAGCTTTGCTTAAAGCGTTCGATTCCCCGCTGAAAATTGACATAGTTGAGATAATGGTTTAAATCTCCCCAATGCTGACTGAGAAAAGCTTCCCCCTGACGAGTGATGCAAAAGGCATTCTTCATCTCTCCGCCCAAAGCCAAAACCGGTTCTGTTTTAATGTTCAACGGGATACCGCGGGGAACAAAACCCCGGGCTCGCCTAAACAGATGGGGCGTATTAAAACTTGTGACCCTCATCACTGAATCATCACAGGGGTTGTAAATATCCCGGTTATGCAACAGAAAACAATCGGCTATACCCTTTAATTTATCCAAAGCTTCATGGTTATCTATAATGAGCGGTTCATCACTGATATTGGCACTGGTCATGATGAGTATTTCCAATTCCTCATCAAACAGCAGAAAATGCAGCGGTGTATACGGCAGCATGACCCCCAGCGTCTTGATTCCCGGATGAATTATATCGGCCGCCAGCAAACACTGTTCATTTCTCTCCAAAATAACGATCGGAGCCTGGGGAGATGCCAGCCATTTTTCTTCTTCAGCATTGATTTGACAATACTTATGCGCTGCCTCCAGATCCCTCGCCATTACTGCAAAAGGTTTGGCATCTCTCTTTTTGCGCTTGCGCAGATTAGCTACCGCATCACGGTTGCAAGCATCAACCGCCAGATGAAAACCGCCCAGTCCTTTGACGGCTACAATATGTCCCTGTTTCAAGTAATCCCTGGCATCACCATTAACGCTTTTGCCTCGGTTATCACAGAGGGTGGTATGCGGTCCGCATACCGGACAGGCATTGGGTTGGGCATGAAAACGCCTGTGCAAAGGATTTTCATATTCAGCCTGGCACGCCGGACACATGGGAAACGCATCCATCGTCGTCATAGCCCGGTCATACGGCAGACCTTTTATTATCGTAAAGCGGGGACCGCAATTGGTACAATTGGTAAAAGGATAGTCAAACCTCCGATCCTGCCTGTCCATGACCTCCTCCCGGCACTCCTTGCAGACGGCGATGTCCGGAGAGATCATGACTGTTTTGTCTTCACGGTCATCACTGATTTTGATTGTAAATTCCTGATATCCATGCCATGGTGTTGCGTCGATTTGCCAATCGCGAATTACTGCCAGTGCCGGAGGTTCTTCCACCACTTGATGCAAGAATTGCCGGATGATGTTTTCTTCTCCTTCAATTTCAATGATGACGCCTGCGGACGAGTTCAGAACCCAACCTTTTAATTCGTACCGCATAGCCAGTCGATAGACGTGAGGCCTGAAGCCCACTCCCTGTACGATCCCGTTAATTTTTATCCGATAACTGTTCATTTTTACATTCATAATTGTTGCCTGCTTAAAGATTACTAACAGACGCGGGCGGCTTTGCCGCACGCAACCTGAAGATCTTTTATATCATAACGTGTTCTTCAGCATCTGCGTTACCCGCGTCTGTTGGTTTGATTCATCTGGTTCGATATTCTCTTTGGCCCTGGCAATCAGTGCGCCATTAAATCGCTGATTTCCTGGGCTATCATTTCAGTCAGGCGTGGCAGTTTCTCGGCTACCCGGGGAGTCAGCTCCAGTCCCCAATCAACCACTTCCGGCTCAATCCCATAGACAATGATTTGCGGATAGTGTCCCAATAAATTGACCATTTTAACCGCCTCGATGAAATGCATCTGATGTAAAGACGTACAGTTTTCCTGTGGCTGCAAACCCATTTCCTCCAAGGGAGCGCGATACATCGTTCCCGGCTCTCCTCCGGCCTGAATCGCATCAATAATGATCAACTTTTCCGCCTGACAAAAGAAGTCCACCAAATCATAACTGTGAGTACCACCGTCAAGCAATTCCACATCACTCGGCAGATCCATTTTCATTAACCGGTTGATGGCGTGCACCCCCACTCCTTCATCCTGCAGAATATAATTTCCTATTCCAACTACCATCAGCTTATGCAAATTTCATCCTCCAATAGCTAAGCACTAATCCCATTGCCAACTTCAGCCTCATGCTCTTCATGGACACCGTGATCAAAATCGGCAGGTATCTTGCCTGTAAACATGGATTTGAGCACCGGTATTCCTTCGGAAACATCAAGGTAAACGTGGGCCAGGACTGATAAAACAAAGAGCCAGGTCACTATATAGTGGATCACTCTGATGGCAATCAGTCCGCCCAGAGCCCCGCCCAACCAGGCAAAAGTATGTGGTTTGTAAAGAATGAATCCGGTGATGATCTGAATCAAAGCCATAAATAGCCAGCCCGTATACATCATCTTCTGGCCCGGATTATACTTGCCGTAATAGGGATGGGTATTTGCCAAAAACAAATAATATTTAATCATACTAGGGAACTTCGGAGTATCTTCCTTAACGCTGAAAACGATGTTTTTGGCATCCTTGGCTGCGATAGCATAGTATACTCTGCCCACAACGCCAAAGCATAACACATAAGCCATGGCAAAATGGATCATGCGGGGCGTGTCCATGTTGTCAAACAGCCTGAAACCATGCGGGCTGTGAATATAGTATCCAGTCAAAATCAGCAGGGTGATCGCTATCATATTGGTCCAATGAAAGAATCTAATCCAGACAGAATGTCTTACCTCCATCTCTTTAACCACTTTCTCACCCCCTAATTGATCTGGAATTGGCTGATCACCTTTTTATCCGGCGTCATAATATGAACAGCACAAGCCAGACAGGGATCAAATGACCTGACTACCCGTACCACTTCAATAGGATTTTTGGCATCAGCAATTGGGGTTCCTATCAAAGCCTGCTCCATTGCACCCATTTTGTTATTATCATCACGTGGCGACATATTCCAGGTACTGGGTACAATTGCATTGTAAACTGCAGTTCTCTGGTGTTCAATATGGTTCCAGTGACCTAGTGCACCACGTGGTGCTTCCGTTAGTCCCATGCCCTGTGCAGAAGCAGGAATCTTATAGGGAGTTGCCACCGGCTGGCCGGCCTCCAGTTTAAGCACCCAGTCTTTCATGGCATGTGCTATCTCCAAACATTCAACCGCGCGGGCAAAATGACGTCCCATTACGGAGAAAGCCTTGTCACCCAATGCCATAACATCAGCTTGTTTGCTTACGATCAACCGTGCCAGAGGACCAACCTCCATAACTTCGCCGTTATAACGGGGTGCTTTTATGAAAGAGTATGCATCTTTTTTGGCTGTATCAGGTTCAACCACCGCTTGATCCGGTGTAACGGCAATGCCATCCTTAAACCATGAATACTTGACCTGTTCGGTAATTTTTTCAGGCTCCAAATCTTTATATTGGCCCCGTTCATAAACACCGGCGGGGAAGAATTTCTTCTTTTTGACATGGTCCTTGCCTTCTTCCAAGGGGAAAGCACCATATGCCAACATATTCATGCAGCCCCGGCCAATATCAAACCAATCTGCATAAGCTCCTGCCACTGCTTTGACAACAGGAATATAAGTATTGTCAATAAAAGCAGTCAGCTCATCCAAACGGCTGACAAACTCAAAAATTTTTGAGGTATCTGGAACTTCGGTCACCCCGCCGGGAACGATGGCTTGCTGGTGAGGCATCTTGCCTCCCCAGAGGGCGGTCATCTCATGTGCCTTGCGACGCATATTTAAAGCTTCCAGATAGCTGTTCACCGCTAGTTCGTTAACATCGGCGGACAGACGATAATCGCCCTGATAGCGTGGCACAAATGGTGGTACATCAGGACCTATTACAAAGTCCAACGCTGCCAGATGGAAAAAATGCAGGATATGCGATTGTATATAGTTGGAACCGAGGATAAGATTTCTTATAATGCGACCATTGGGCGGCGGTTCAATGCCAAATGCACTGTCCAAAGCCAGCGAACCCGCGCTGGCATGTGCAACCGGTCAAACCCCGCAGACACGCTGCATTATTTGTTGCGCATCGCGAGGATCACGACCGCGCATAATGATTTCCAAGCCTCTAAACAGCATGCCGCTGGCTTGGGCATTGACAACAGAATTGCCTTCCACCTCGACTTCCACTTTCAGATGTCCCTCGATTCTGGTTACGGGATCGATAATTACTCTTTCAGCCATTAATTGTCACCTTCCTTCTCGTCCTTTTTGGGACCTATACGACCAGTCATGATATTGCCGGCCAGATGACCGCCGACACCTAATACCGCAGCCGCTCCCAAAATTCCTCCGATTTGGTCAACGGTAGCAGTCATGGCAGGTCCAATTGGCATTTCAGGCATTCTTTCATAGATTGGCCAGCCTGGGAACTGCGGTTCAGTACATGCTATACAGGGGGCACCTGCCTTGACGCACCAATTCACGCCGCCGTTCCATAAACGAGTGGTTGAGTCACAATGGGCAATCGGTCCTTTGCAGCCTAATTCAAGCAGACAACCGGGGTCGCCAAAGTTTTTGGCAAAAATGGCATTGTCAAAGTATTGTCTTCTCTGGCAATTGTCATGAATGATATTGCCGAAAAACATCTTGGGGCGTTTAAAGGTATCCAGTTCCGGAATATCCTTATATAAAAGCACATGGGCAATCGTTCCCACCATCCAATCTGGATGGGGCGGGCACCCGGGAACATTGACGATCGGTACATTCTTGACAACATCTTCCACCGCTTTGCAACCGGTTGGATTGGGCGGCGTTGCCGGCAATCCTCCATAGGCAGAACATGTACCAAAATTAAGCACAGCAGCCGCCTGGCTGCCGAGTTCCTGAACCATTTGCAGGAAAGTTAGCGGCTTGCCTTCACGTTCTCCTACAATGCAGAACATACCATCTGCAGCAGTTGGAACAGCCCCTTCGACGACAAGATAGAATTTTTTGGGATTTTCTTTAACAGTCTTAAAGATTCCTTCCTCTATTGCCAAATCACCTGCTGCAGCCGAAAGAGTCGGATGATAACGAACACTAATGGTCTTGAGCAGGACATCTTTTATATCAGGATGAACTGTATTCAGTAGTGAGACGGAACACCCTGAACAACTCGCACCCTGAATCCAAATTACCGGCGGCGCACCGGCTTCTGCTGCCTGAGCTATATACGGTGCCAGAAATCCCGACATGGAAATGGCAGCGGCTGATCCGGCACAGATCTTGACAAAATCACGCCGACTTAGTTTTTTTGGCATCTGACCTTTTCCCCCCAACATATTTAATAAAATAATCCCATCCAATTCCAATCGTTGTGATTATGAAAACCATTACCTAACCTGTTTAAATAATTGTTAGAGCTTATTCTCTATCTTTCTACGATTAAGCTCGTTTGCTTCTCACCTCCTCCAATAGCCAATCATTCCATTCAGAAATTCCTTCACCGGTACGTCCGGATATATAAAACACCGACGCCATCGGGTTAATCTGCGCCAAATCTTCCCGGAACTGCTGTAAGCTGAAGTTCGTATAAGGTAAAAGATCGATTTTGTTCAACAAAACCACCTTCGCCTCGCGAAAAATCAACGGATATTTGACTGGTTTGTCATTGCCTTCGGTTGTACTCATTACGACTGCTTTATAGTCCTCCCCCAAATCAAACTCTGCCGGACATACCAAATTGCCGACATTTTCAATAAAGAGCAATTCCAACGGGCCATCCGGCAAATTGTGAAAAGCCTTGTCTACCATCCCGGCGTCCAGGTGACAGGCACCTTCGGTATTGATTTGTACGACTTTCACTCCTTTTTGCTCTATCCGTTGGGCATCCCTGTCCGTGTAAAGATCTCCTTCGATGACACCCAGGTTTAGTTTTCCGTTCAGGTTTTCAATCGTTTTTTCTAAAATGGTGGTTTTGCCGGATCCCGGCGAACTCATCAGGTTAATCACCAGCAAACGCCGCCGTGCAAAGTTCCGGCGGTTGTTCCTGGCCAATAAATCGTTGGTTCCCAATAAATTGCTTTCCATGCGAACCTGTACCATTATCTTTATTCTCCTTCATAGTAATCCAGGTATAATTCCCGCCCCTGGATGATTTCCAGACTTACTGAAGCGCAATTGGAACAAATAAAAGAATAGTTTTCATCTATTTCTGTCCTGATGTTGCATTCCAGGCACCGGCAAATGACGGAACGGAGTTCGATCTCCAAGACAGCGGCTTCAAGTAATGGTTCGACAGCTGCAATTGCTGCAAAAGCAAATTGCAGGCTATCGGGCAAAGCCATTGAAAATTTGCCTACGACCAGCTTGACTTTACTGATTTTATGAATGTTGTTTTGCAACGCGCTTTCCTTGACAAGCTCTGTTACGCTCTGCATTAACGATAATTCGTGCATTTTTCCATCCTTGTAATGGTTTTTTAGTATTATTGACCTGTCGCAAGCCATACAAACCAATAGAAAGCCGCCCCGCAAAAAGATGCCGGGCGGCAATATGAGCACACACGAGCATTGC
>DAOTHZ010000031.1:0-23231 GCA_035447945.1 Syntrophomonas sp. | reverse complement strand
AGACGCTCCTGGAGTGGTTTTACTACCGGCAGAAGGACTGGGAGTTCATTGCCTCGAAGCTGGGTTACAAGGATGCCGCCTCCGCCCGCAACCAGAAATACAAATGCCTCGAAAAAATCAGGACCCACGTGAAAAGTTGAACCTAGAAATGTTCATAATTTTAAGATCAAACATTATGGAAAGACCTCAACCTTACTGCAAGAATCCCAAAAAAGTTAAAGCTTTGTACTAGGGTGCGACCGGATTGCTAAGTGAAAATCCTAAAGCTAAAATTTAAAGCAATTCTAGTAATTACATTCGTTATGAGTAAGGTCTATTTGAATCTATTCAGTTGCTCCTAATAAATACCCAGTTGTTAATCCCTTATCTTTAAAATATTTTTTTACCTCGCTCTTATTATCTGCAAAAATCCTATCAATTTCTGAATTAACGGGTGAATCCCACACACTCCATGAAACTAATCTTCTAACAACCTTTTTAACTTTGTCAAAACTTTCATCTGTAATGTCTCTATAAAAAATTTGTGCTTTTTCATCTTGATCTGTAATTTCAAGTTTTGCTGCAATAGCATCTCTTAATAATTCTGCCCAGGCCATAATCGATTTGCTTCGAAACATTCGATTTAATTTATTTTGCACCAAGTCGTTTTCCGTTTTAGTTGCATCCCATTTGTGTAAAATTTCTTCATCTAATATGTTGCATAGCCTAATCGCATTTGAAATTTCTTTATCCCTTTTATAGCTATCGCTTGTTAAGTCATCTTCAGTTGGGTTTCTATATAAAAAATTGGAAAAGATTGATTTACTCAACATATCCATTGTAATTGGATATTCCATTGTACTTCTATTGGATTTAGAAACAAGTCTTACTATCTTATTTGTTGACTCGTCAAGAATTGAATCATAAATGAAGCTGGTGAATCGCTTGTTTATATCGGCATTAGATAACTGTTCACTGTTTTTTACAAATTTCACAAATCCTGCT
Organism: Syntrophomonas sp.; assembly: GCA_035447945.1. GTDB lineage: Bacteria > Bacillota > Syntrophomonadia > Syntrophomonadales > Syntrophomonadaceae > Syntrophomonas_B. The sequence continues at coordinate 22,247 of DAOTHZ010000031.1, read as the reverse complement.
TCTGTTTTCTTCACACCATCTTCGAGGTTTTTGTATTCATCAAATTGTTTACCAAATTGACTTCCAAGCTTTGCTACCATAATAGAGGCAAAGAATCTTGTTTGGGCAAATTTATCATGGGCAGAAATATTCGTTTGATTTAGACTTTTTGGGTCAGGATTAATATAAATCTTAAGTTCAAAATATTTTCGTTCTCCCCATAATAATGAAGCAATTTTATGCTGACCATCAAATATGAGGATTTTATTATTATGCAATCTGCCAATTGAAGGATTCAAAACAGTATTACGTTGAAAATGTCTATAAAGATCAAAAACTTTATCTTGTATTAGATACCGTGGCTGAAGTCCTATTTTGCCATCTTCATCATCATCACTATTAATTACATCAACAGGTAAAGTTGCATAAAAATATTTCCATTTTGTTATTGGGCAAGAATAAAGCCTAAAAGTCTCTTTTTTGTTCAAAAACTCAAGTTCAATATGGTTATCTGTAATGATAGAATAAACGTTTTCACCAAAATTATTGATTATTCCTTGATCTTTGAAATGCTGGAGTTCATGCTTTAAAGTATGGGACTGCCCATGTTTGAAAAAATCATCAAGTCTGAGTTTTATTCTAAAATCTTGTAGTGGCAGTCTACCCTTTTGAAGATTATGCATCTGGCACATCGGAGCTATGTTATCAATCTCGGATGCACCATCATCTGAAAATGCCATGATGTGATCATAATGTATCTCTTCAGTTATTGGTATTTCATGTCCAGTTGCGTAGCACTTACGCCCAAATCTTTCAATAATTTGTTTCTTCTCGTCCTCTGAAATTTGTCTTTGTAGTATAATTGCCATTTGATTAATATTTTATTGGGTTCGTTTACAAAATATTCCGGACAAAACGTGCTACTGTCTCATGGGGTTATACAGTACCACTTAGATTGATTTGAACTTAATAGCAAAATAGTGTTTTTATTGATTGGAACTATCATTTGGGGAAGATCTTTCTCGATCGATTTTATATATTTCTGGTCTACATCGCGAAAGCATCTATTTAGTGTTGGAATGTTGAATTCTACTGAAAAACCGAAACGAGTTTCTGGGAATAGTTAGAATTCTTGTGTTTGCCTATTCATCAATTCAATTCTTAATGAATGAAGAAGGATCTACAACCGGTAAGATTGCAGTATGGAGATGTGTGCCTTTGAATTGGGAAAACATCAAACCCCTGACCGTTGAGATGGTGATGGAGTTGAAAGTGATAACTGCACTTTCAGGAAAAGTGACTTTCCTGGTGTCTTCTGCAACAAACTCGTCGAAATTGACAACATCAAAAACACAACTGGCTTTTATTGATGCGAGAATGGTCGTCTTGTCCTCGTGAATAATCACAACCGTTGCTACTACTATCACCAGCTTATTTTCGGGATTTATCAATTGTTCCAGGTTGATGTTGAAATGAAAAGTTGTCTGCGCCGGTAATGGTTGTTTTAGTTGATTCATTTGAATGTCAACCAGATCAATCCCTTTAATCTGAAAAGTCACTTTTGTTGCGTTCGTCATATTATTCATGCCCGGAAGTCAGTTTGAGTTCTTTGATCAATGGTACTCCTGGAAGAATAGATCTGAGTGGGATCCTGCGCGATAAGTAAATTTCCTAATGGGGAAGAGTTCTCTAATACACCTGCTGAGGTAGGAACCCGGGAACTGACGAATAAATTGTAGCGGGTAACCTGCACTTTAGGCTCTTCAAATAAATTTATAAGCCTGATATTCAATGCTTCTTCAATGTCGAACAGGGTGTCTGAGTTGAAATTGTGTGTACCGCTCAACCATTTGGAAATTTCCGAAGGACGTTTGTTCAATGCTTTAGCAAGGTCTGACTTTTTCCACCCTTTGGCTTTGATTCCATTGTCGATAACTGCTGCAAGTCTCATCCTTTTATCGGTTTTTTCCTGCTCTTTTAGTGAAATATCTCCCAGAAATTCCCTTAATAAGTTGCTGGAATAACTTTCTGCTTTTTTCATAGTGGTCTTTTATTGTTCTTTCAAAATTCAAAATCCAGGTCACCTTCCAGATCCATATAATCATTCACGTATAAGATCTCTTTACTTTTTACCCTATGCAATAATTCGCCAGATAATTTAACCATCAGGCTATTTTCAGAACTTAATTTCGGGTCAGACTGTAATGCCCTTATCGTTTTGGGCTTGTGCCCTCCGCCCCCAAGAATAATTAGTGAACCTCCCAGGCGTATACAATAAAGTCTTAAGTGGCTATTGGGCCTATCATAGAGCGCACATACCAAATCTCCCGGCTTTCCCTCCCTGGTTTTAAAATATTGTTCCCTTGCCCCTTCTTTCGACGCAATACTATTTAAACGTTTTAGTATATCAATTGTTTCACTTTTAAATGATTTTGAATTTTCTCTCATAAACTTTTCAAACAGCGTGCATTTCTCATCTTCTGTATATAAAGAATAAACAGAAGCCTTATCTCCACTTAGTTCGACTATTTTTACAAGTTTGTAATTCATTCAATTTGGGCTAGCGAAAATAATGAATTATTTCACTTAAAAGTGAAACTTGCATTTCTTTTTTGTCAGAGAAGAGTTATGTTCCTCCTATTATTCTGTTTTGCTTTTTTTACACTCCAGGTGATTAGCTTTTGTTCTGCCTTTCCCACGCTTCAAGGACGAGCCTGCGGGTGCGGTATTCGCCGAACTGACGGATGTCCTTGTCTTTAAGGACCCGGAAGGTTTCGCCGGGGAAGGTGCTTTGGGCGGAACGGTGGGCGTAGCCTTCGGGATCGAGGGGATTAGTGACTTCCTCCCAGGGATCGAGGATGTTTTCCAGCTCCCGGGGAGTAAGATCGGCGGGATCTAAGATATAGCGCAGTTGCTTGCGGTTGAGACCGTACAAGCGTGCATAAATGGCATCAAGTTCGGCTTTCAAAATGGCACGGCGCTCTTCGTCCCATTTGAAAGGTGGAAGGGGACATCCCTCCGGATCGATTTCGCACCATTCCGGGGGATCCCATTCATGTCCGCCTGTGGCTGCTTTGTTCTCCTCCCATTGCTCCCGGATGGCAGCTTTCAGATCTTCATCTGCCTCTTTCCAGACATCATCAGCAAAGGATTTGATGTCCCAGGAAGAGTAAATGAGTTCAATAAGCTTAGGAGTGATTTCAACTAAAATAGCATCTGTAGAATCAATTGTTGGAATAACCGGAAATTGCTGGACATATCCATACGTGAGGTTTATTCCCCCTAATTTTTGCCTTGCAAAGTAGTCAAAGGAAATTGAATTACAATTTCCTAAAAAGGCGGATTTAAGCAAAGTTTCTTTGTTTACAAATATGATTGGAGTTGAATGGCCAATCGCAGATTTTGGCAGAATTGTAGCTAAAAAAGTCCGTTCATTCGTCCCAGAAGTTACATTTTTGAAGCCAAGAAAATATGAATCAGTTTTAATTCTCAATACTTCATTAAGGTCAACCCAATATCTGGGTTCGTTTGTGAAGTTAGGATTTATATGATCTGAATATTGAGCAAACTCTGGTTGTCCCGCCCTAAGAGGATTATCCGTAATTACTACATTTGCATATCTATGGTCAAAAGGCATAAACATTTTTCCTTCATAGAGAGGTAACCACATCTTTTCTAATCGCCATTCACCATTCGGCAATGGCTCTTTTTTCACTATTTTATTACCCCAAAGGTGAAAGCCTTCGGCTTCCAGCTGGGGACGGGTGCGAAAAAGATGGGAGTCGTTGCTCATGTCAAACATCCGCATGAAACTTACTCCCCAGGGATTCTCCCCGGTGGTTTCATTTATCAAGACCGGAACACGGCGGTAGATATCGGTGGTGAGGGCGGCATCTACACTGGTGCGGAAAACCGGACAGGTCTTGGTGTTGGGATTCAGCCGCAGGAAATCCTCCCGGCTCAGACTGAAAACCCTGAGTTTGTCCTGCAAATGCTCCACCCGGGTCAGGAAAAACCCGAAACTGGCTTTCTCCTTTCCCCGGTCACTGCCCTGAAGGGTTAGCAGGCAAAACTTGTAACTTCTGTGAACACCCGGGAAAATGGCTTCCCTATTCTCAAAATCAAATAAACTGACCAACCTGTTTCTTTCCACCATCGCCCCGAAAAAGGCTTTGTTGCCGTCATCAGTGGCGATACCGGTGGGAACAATAAATCCTGTTTTCCCGCGCTGGCTGATCATGGAAGAGAAGAGTTCCGCGAAAACCGAATAGGTATTGATATCTCCCACGGCGGTCAGGTCGTTCCTTCCGCTGTTCCGCAGGAATTTTCCGGTGGAGTCGGCGGCATGCAGCGCCTCCTGGTATTCACGCCAGAGTGAAGGATTGGTAATCTGGAGTTCATCGATCATCCGGTTTCGGGCTGCCGCATTGGGGGCATTGGCAATATTCCTGTCTCTGATGGCAAAAAACTCCTGCTGCTGGAGTTTTATCCTTTCCCAGGGAGGATTGCCCACCATCACGTCAAAACCGCTGCTTCCGGAGGCAAGGTCAAATACTTCGGGAAACTCCAGTGGCCAATGGAAAAAACGGTTTTTGGAGGCCAGACCGTCCGCCCTTCCGATGACCTGTCCGGGTACTGCCGTGGGATGGTTCAGGTATTTGTGCAGATGTTCGCTGGTCGGGGCAGCCATCCGGGTTTCGGGGGTGTAGGTATAGAAGAAGGCGGCCGTCCAGAGGTTGCAGGCCTCCCAGTCGCGAAACCACTCCCGGTCGCTCCGCATTTTTTCAAACCGTTGTCTGACCCTGTGAACCGCATCAAGCGAGTCCTGATTGATTTGTTCCACCTCGCGCATACCCGTCACATACTTATGGGAAACCGGGGCTTCCCCGAAATCAAGTTGCTGCTGGAAGGCGGTATCGCTCCTTCCGGATAAAAACGACCGGAAGCGGCCATTGTCCCGTTTGAGGGATCGGGCCACCGTCTTGTCATCGCCGGTCACCGGATCAAAAGCTTCGTCGGGAATTCCTTTCTGCAGGATGGTCAGGTCGGTCACGCCCACCAGGCTGTTCCCGCAACGGATTTTATGGTCCAGGAAGCTCAGGGGTTTCCCGCTGTCATGGCTTTCGATCCAGAGGGCCAGTTTGCAGAGTTCCACAGCGTCGGGATTGAGGTCAACACCGTAAATACAGTGCTGGATGACCTGCCTGAGCGAAGCACGGAAGACCACGGGGGCGGGATTCTCCTCTCCGCTGGTCACCCGGGCATGGTACCAGGCCAGCGTGCGTGCCGTGGCCAGCAGGAAATGGCCGGAACCGGCAGCGGGATCGCAGACTTTTATATTCAACAAATGGTGATGAGCGAGTAGCGAATAGCGAATAGATGCAGGTAATCGGTTCCAAATCAGGACTTGGTCTTTTTCTGAGAGATGGATCTTTGAAAGGAGAGTATCTGCTTGCCCGCGGTCAAAGACAAGTCCATCATAGGTTGTATCTGCTCCTGGGTGCATAGTCCGATCTGGGCTGACAGCAGCAAATGTGTTTCCGTCTCCTTCAGACTTCCGTTGGCTATTCGCAGAAAGTTGTTGAATTCCTTGTTGTTGTTGCGCCCCCATCCCTCCGCGATATTGGCTGGAACTGAGCAAGCGGCCCGACGGAGTTGAGAAGTCATCCCATACAATTCTTCTTTGGGAAAGGAGTTTGTCAATCGGTAAATCATCTCCGCTAAATCCATCCCTTTTTGCCAGATGTGCAATTCTTGATAGGTTAACATATTCCAGGCTTAGATTAGTGATTAAATTCTTAAAATATTTCTGTATTACCACTTTCCATTCGCTATTGGCCACTCGCAATTCGCTATTAGCTACTCGCCACTCGCCACTCGCCACTCGCCATTCGCTATTAGCTATTCGCTCTGCTTCTTTAAGCTTGTCTTCCACCACCGGAATCACCGCCGACTTCATGATCTCATTGACCAGGTCGGGACGGGTGTAATAGGAGGCCGTGGTTTTCCGGTCGGTACCTTCATGGAAAGTAAAGCGGATCATATTCAGACCGGGAAGGGTCAAGCCATCAATGACCGGATGCAGATCGAGCAACCCTTCATACACCGAACCAAACTCCTCGACATCGAGGGAACGGTAGTTGACAGAGACCAGGTTCCCGTTCACATCGGTAAACTCGTTCAAGTCCCTGATGCATTCCAGCAGAAGATGGTTGCCGATCAGGCAACTTTCGAGATCTTCAATGGCCCACTGGTCGAAAAGATCCCCTCCCAGGGGCTCAATGGCCAGATGGCGCCCACGTGCTTCCTCACTGAAAAGCGTGAAGGTACGCAGCAGTCCCAGCCAGATGTCGTTATAACGGGCTTCGAAGAGATACCGGTTCCGGCTGAGCTTGCGGAGCCTGGAGATGCTGTAGTAATCGAAATAAATCCTTTTCTTCCTGAGGACTTCCGGATTCCTTTCTGCAGGATCATATACCAGATCTCTTTCCTCGGCCACCATCAGGAAGAGCAGGCGGTAGACCAGCCGGCGGAGTTGCCGGTAATAGTCGGCCGGGGTAAGCTGTCCGTCACGCAGCTTTTCGCGGAGCTTTTCATTGGCCTCGTCACTGAGAAAGCCGTTTCCGAGGGCAAGCAGCGATTTCTGAACGGCCTGGCTCAGTCCGTCACGTATCCGGTTCCCCGATTCAATGCTTTCGTTGTAATACCTTTCCAGAAGGCAGGATTCCGTTTCCTGCTGATTCCGGGGAAACCGGGAGGCATGGAGCAGCCTGAAGAGAAGGGTGAACTCGCTGTATTTGTCTTCTTCGAGCATCCGCCTGAGGTCAAATTCCAGATAGGTGAGTTTGACCAGGCGGCCGCTGTCGCGCATCAGCCTGAGAAGATTGCCGTTGGCCGCGATTCCGTAAAGATGTTCCGTCACATTCAGGTATTCCTGAACGGTCGCGTGGGGCGACAAGCGGGAGGTCCCCCCGCTTGACCTGATGTCGATGGTGTTTTTTTCGGGATTTGAAGGATCATGGAAGCCCACGATGTGGACCGGCAGGTCGTCGATGTTGCCTGCCACATGGCTGATGGCATAACTCTGGTCGTTTCCGCCGGTAAGGGCCGATTTCCGGGGAACCAGGTCAAATCCGAGGGCACTGAAAAAGCCGGTCATCCATCTCCGGGTCGTGGTCGTCCCATAGGTATCGGTGGCAGGCAGGTTGCCGCTTTTCCCGGTGAAGTATTTCCAGTCGAGTTTGATGCGGCTCCAGGCATACTCCATTTCGTTGCGCAGGTTGGCGGCCGAATCGAGGCCAAAGTCGGAGGCGGTCTGTCCTGAAGCTTCTCCCTGTTCTATTTTTTTGAGGACATCTTCCGATATCAGGTTGCCCTGGATGTTGATGCAGGTAAAGTTCATGGCGTTACAGCTCAGGTAATAAAATGTATAATCCCATCACATCCATGGGAAGCACAGGCTCCACGGGCAGGTATTTGCTGCCGCCTACCAGCTTACGCACGCCGGCATGGAGGTCGACCAGATGGACGGCCCGACCGAACGCCACAGGATCGGTAACCGCCCTGAATTTTGTTTCGTCATTCACCCACTCCAGCTCCTCCTGCAGCCAGTATTCCTGTTCGGCATTTTCCACATTCGACGAGGCAACTGCCTGCATAAAGAGGCGGGAGGCCTCTTCTTCCGTGAGGAATTGCCCTGAACCGACTTCTCCCCGGAATCCCCACAGCCACATCTCCTCGGCCACAATCCGGCGGTCGGCAGGTTGTTCGGCGATGACACTTCGCACCCTGAACTGGAAAAGGACCGTTTTGCTCTCTACTTCCCGTGTCCTTATCACCGAGGAACGTGCGGCACTCCCCTTCATGCCGTTGAGGGCATCGTTGATGATGGTCTGCGCCAGTTGTTCGGTAAACGGATGGTTGCGGCCCAGATAGGCATACCCTTCGGGAGTCGGGGATTTGAAGGAAACCCGTATTTCCTGTTTATCGGAAAGCAGTTCCCTTAGTCGCTCCGGAATGTTGGTCGTGTAAACCAGGTATCCGTGCGTTTTGGGATCGGCCTGAACGCCGAGAAACTGCAACGCCCCGATGACAAAGTTCCCGACGGTTTCCACACTTCCGATAGCCTGGTCTATCTCTTTCAGATTCCCTTCGATATCGGTGGCCTTGATGGCATGCTGGGCGAAGATGGTGCGTGTGGCCTTTTCCTTTTCCGAAGCCTTGTTCAGGGCCTCTTCCAGGGATTTCCGGGTTTCCAGGATCTCCTCGTTTTCAAACAGTGACAACTGGCGGGCCACCTGTTTAATTCCGGCATTTCTGATCAGGACGGCCTGCATCACGGCATTCATGACCGTGGTGCTGTCTTCGGGCAGGGGTACGGTGATTCCCGTGGATCGGCGGATCTCATCCGACTTTTTATAGAGGACATCGAGGACCACCCCGTCGACGGGATTGTTTTCCCCGAAGATTCTGGCCACATGGATGACCGGCGATTGCTGGCCAAAACGGTCGACCCGGCCTTCGCGCTGTTCCAGGCGATTGGGATTCCAGGGCAGGTCGTAATGGATGACTGCATTGAAGGAGTCCTGAAGGTTGATGCCCTCACTTAAGCAGTCGGTGGCGATGAGCAGGCGACGTTCCGACTTTTTCATCGCATCAATTTTTGCCCGGCGCAGCTCATCATCCAGTTCGCTGGTGATGACCTCAATATGCAGGTTCCGGTAATTCCGTCCCGACAATTCACTGCGAAAAATCTCCCCGAGGTATCTTGCGGTATGGATATAGCGGCAATAGATGATCGGGTCAATTCCATCACCGATCCACTGTTTGGCCGTTTTCAGCGCCATAAGGGCTTTCTGGTCCTTTGCGATGCCAGCGACATTGCCCAGCCGGAAAGCAAAATCCATGAGCCTGCGGGATTCGGCATCAGGGGTAACTTTGGCTTTCGACAAGAGGGCCACAGGGAGGTTATCGGCGCCCGAAAAGCCTGAATCGAGCACTTCGCTGTCGGCCTCTTCACTCTCCACATCGGTATCATCTTCCTCTGACAACCGCTTTTTCTGCGCTTTCTTGATCAGCATGGACACCCCGGCCTCGGGACTGCTCATGACGCCTCTGAGAAGGGCCAGGGCTTCCCAGAAACTGAACCTTTGCTTCCGGAGGTCAGTGGCGTTTTCTTTCACGATGGAACGGGCATATTCCAGGATGTCGTTAAAAAGGATCCCGTATTCATTCCCTACCGGATAAGCAACATCTGTTGAACTTCTTTTGGGGAAGGCGGTCTCTTCATCGAGCCATTTGATGACATCGCCGCGCCTGCGCTGTATGAAATGACGGGCTACCCGTTTTCTTTCTTCCGGAGAGGCCTCCACGATATCGGTGGTTTCAAATTCCGGATGAAGGAGCCCGAGCAGGGACTGGAACTCCTGCTGTTTCCCGCTGTGGGGCGTGGCGGTCAGCATGACCAGGTGCTGTCCGGGATTTTGGGCAACCAGCCGGTGCACCAGGTTGTGCCTCAACATTTGGGAGGTGTTGGCTCCCGCAGGCCGGGCACAGGTATGGGCCTCATCGACAATGACAAATTCCGGGGCATGGTCGAGGAACACCTGTAGCTTGGTGCCGGTCTTGATGTAGTCGATCGAGATGATCTGGTAGGGGAATGCCCTGAAAATATTCTCATTCGTCCTTATCTTCTTCTCCAGGGAACTGGCGGTTCCCGAACGGATGATGACCGCTTCGATCCCGAATTTCGATTTCAGCTCATCCTGCCACTGGTCGCAAAGGTGGGGGAGACAGATGATGGCCAGCCGGCTGATCTCTTTTCTTTCGTGGAGTTCCCGGGCGATCAGCAAGGCCTCTATGGTTTTGCCGATGCCCACATCGTCGGCCACCAGCAGACGGACGGGATTCTGCCTGAGTGCCATGATGAGGGGGACCAGCTGGTAGGAGCGGGGCCTGAAGGATAATTTCCCCAGGCAGCGGAAGGGGCCTGCCACATTTCTGAACGACAGGCGTGCGGCATTATAGAGCAACCGTGCCGAAGTGAATTCCCCGGGCTGGCTTGCCGACGGCCTAACAAAATTGTAGGAAACCGGGCGGTCGGCTTCGTGGGCCAGGGGGAGGTAAATCCCCGTGATCTCGTCGTCGGATCCTCCCAGGGGTTTGACCAGCAACAGGTCAGGATCCCCGGAGGGCAACACCATCCAGGGTCGGTTTCGCAGGCTGACCAGGCTACCGGGTTTGAAATCGAAATGCATCATGCTCATTTGACAGGTTTAAAAATATCGGGCCGCCTGGCTACAAACGTATCTAGGGGCTCTTTGTAATACCACGAAAGAACCTGGTATCCGGCATTTTTCAGTGCCTCCCGCTTAGTCTTGTCACCCTCCATGACCTGTTTTTCGTCATGGGGAGTGCCGTCACAGAAAATACAGACATTCGGCTTATAAAGGAAGTCGGGCAAGACGTACATTTTGGGGATATTCGGCTGGGCTTCATCGGGCAGCCGGAGGCCCTTTCCGTAGAGATACTTCAGGAATGCCTCTTCCGTGCTGCTATTCATATCCCTTGATGCCATCAAGGAATGGTATTGTTCGCCATAACTGCCGAAAGAACGGTTGGAGAGCACTTCCACGGAAGAATCCTTCAGCAGCCTTAAAGAGTTCCGGATATAATTTCTGTTGATGACCTGGTGGTGGCTTTGGTTGTAGTAGCTCAGCAAATCGTCGTAGGTGGCCGGGGCAAGCTCTTCTTCCGGTATTTCCACACCCTCTTTCATGAAGCAGAATTCGAAAGCGTCGTGCATGACCGACTTGTAGACTTGCGGATTTTCAACCAGCTGGGAGAGGACGCCCAGGCTTCCTTCGGCCGCTTCGTAAAGCAGGATGTTGGGAGAATCGCCTTCGCCCATGACGGAAACCCCTATTTCGTTCGATTCCACCTGGAAGTAGTTTTCGATGGCCCGTTTCAGGGCATACATCAGGGTGATTACTCCTGCGAAACCGCCCTGCAGACCCAGGGTCTCCACCGGCTGAATGTAGAGGACGTTGGCCGTGGAGGTCGTAAACAACTTGATCCGCCTGACCTCATCCTTATTCCCTTCTTCGGCTTCCTGTTGTTTGTTCTGCCAGTGTCCGCTCTTCAGGTTCAGGGCGAATCCCTTCTCCGGGGAATTCCTCCATTTGAAATTGATGTGGACCAGCCTTGCCGCCGGAAAGGCATGCAGGTGCAACAGTTGTTCCCCTCCGGTCTTGACGATGGCTTCCAGCGTGTTGTCAAACCCCCCTTCCACATAGAAATAGGTGCGGGTGTCGAATCCCTTCCGGCTTCTCTCCTCTTCCTGACAGGTGATCCGCTGCTGTTCAAAGGCTACCGTTTCGGTAATTTCCACCAGATCGGTATGGATGTGGTCGTCCATGCCCTGGGTCAGTTCCCTGTTGACCAGCGGATCGACCGTGTAGTTGTACTGCTCCTTCATCAGGATATACCCCGTGTAAGGGCTGATTTTGGCCATTTCCAGTTTCGCTTCCGCTTCCGGAAGGATAATCCGGTCCACCCTGAATTTTGCGCCGTCGTGGTAGATCACGTTTCTGGGGCCAAACTCATTCAGGGCAATGACCCTGGGACGAGACAGGAATTCTCCGGAACCATCCCTGGTTTCCAGGAAGGTGCGGATGGGAAGCCGGGTGAAGTTATAACCGGGCAGGAATCCTTCGGCCGCCAGGTAGCGGAAAGGATAGAATTCCGATTCGTTGTCACTCTTCCTGCCATTGGTGTCGTTCATATCATTCAACAGCAGAGCCATCTGCCGTTCGGCCTGCTTCCGTGAGTTTTTGGCCTTTTCGATGATTTCGTGGTTTTCGGCGTACACCCGGTTTTCGATGATTTCATTGGCTGCCCTGAACTGCAGGATGGCATTGCGGTAGAGAATTCTCCAGCGTGTAAGGGCATTGTCAAAGTCGGTGAAATATCTGTCGATGGTGCGTTGAATCCAGGTGTCGCTGAACCAGGTGGGTTTCCGGTGGGTCAGCTCATTTTTGAACCAGGTGTCTTCCAGAATTTTCAGGAAAGCGTTCCTGATGTCCTGTTTCTGGGGCTCAGTAAGATGGAAAACCTGCACAATTTCCTCTTTGACCGGAAGGTTTTCCAGATCTTCCTTGTCGACGAGGTCGCCCAGGGAATTGTTCAGTTTGGAAATGGAATGCCGTGAAAGCATCAACGCGTGGAGGTGGCTCATCAGCAACTCCTCGTTGACCAGGTCCATGCGGGGTGTGGAGACAGCTCCAGCCACCATCTTTTCGGGTGTCTTGAAAAAGTGGCGGTCGTGGGCACTGTAGTTGGAGCAGTAGGTCATCACCAGAGCGGCTTGTCCGCTCCGGCCGGCACGTCCGCTTCGCTGGGCGTAGTTGGCTGGTGATGGCGGAACATTCCTGAGGTGAACAATGTTCAGGTCGGCGATGTCGATCCCCAGCTCCATGGTAGGGGAGCAATACAGCACACTGATGGTCCCGTTCCGGAAGAGTTTCTCCCTGTCCTGTCTTTTGTTGTTTTTGATCTGGCCGGTGTGTTCCCGTCCTTCAATAGGCTTCAGGTGGTGGAAATCGGTCTTGTAAAACCGCTGGAAATACTGGTTTGGTTTAACCGTGACCGGTCTGTAGGATCTGGTTTTGATGAGGTCGGGCGTGATGGACACTCCGTCCCCCTTCTGCCAGAGGAGGTAATCGACCTTCAACTGATACACGTAAACCTGCTCCCCGTTTTCGTCTTTGGCGTATTTGCGCGATAACCATCCGGCGTCACACAGAAAATCAAACAAAGCATAGACGGCCGGGGTATAGTTTTCTTTTCCCCGGAGGATGATGTTATGGCTGGAGGCCACATTTCTCAGGTATCGTCCGAAATGGCTCTGGTAACCGGCGCTTCCCCCGAAAAGGTTCAGGTTGGAACGGTCCAGCTTCTCGACCTGGATATTGGCAGGATAATCAATTTTATCAGAGTCGTCAACTGTCCAGGGAGCGATCAGTTTTTCCCTGATTTTCTTGGAGTTCTGGTTGATGACGGCCGGTTCGAGCATGGAGAAGCTCAGGGCGTATGATTTCCGGAAGAAATCAAACACCTGTGCCAGAAACTCGCGGCGCTCTTCCGGGGCCATTTTGGCCAGCAACTCATTTTGTATCCAGAGGGTATTGTCCTGAACCGATTCTTCCAGAAATTTGTACCCTATTTTCAACAGGGCGCACTGTTCCAGGTTGGGCAATACCACGCGCCAGCTTTTCCTCAGGTCGTGGAGCAGACGGTACATGATGAATTCCTTGAAGGCGTCTTCATTTTCCTTCCGTGGACCCGGAAACAGAGCAGGGTTTTTGGCAAACTGATCCTGGGGGATGTTCATACATGCGAAAATCCGGTCGGCAATCGTGGTATAGTCGAGTTCTCCGTGTTTTTCGAGGGCGTTCCAGATGGCGGCCCTTAGCTGTCCGACTTTTACAAAATCGTTAAAGTGGCCTGCCTGCAGGGAGGCATCCTGCCGGTTATCGGTAAAGCTCAGCAGCTTCTGCTCCCTGAATGATTCGCCAAAGGCATGGAGCTGCGATATGGTTTCAAATGAAAGGACCGTAGTGGCTGTACTGCGCCCTTCTCCTCCCAGCTTGGTCAGTTTGGCCCATTCGCCGCCATGGTCAAAGATGATTCCTGAAGTGGGATCGAAGGCCATGGGAGCGGCGATAAACCAACCATAAAATTCCTTTTCCTCTGTAAATGAAAAGTTGCCTTCGCTGTCAAAATGAATTTTTGCTGGGATGCTTTTTCTTTTATCGGACTTCAGCGAACGGGATCCATCTTTTCTGGGCGGGTTAAACCACGCTTCGGGAAGGTCCTGCAGATCGCGTGCTTCATCCCAAACCGGTTCCTCATCATCCTGATGTGAAATGAAAATGTAGCCTGCTTTTGTCGTTGTTTCCTCGTCTTCAGGATCTTCGAGATTCCGGAAATCCCGCGGGAAAAGCCTTTTCTGACTCTCATCGAGGGTGACGCAGTAAAAATCATGACCCGAGTAGCGGCTGAATACCAACGGAAATACGAAGGTGTCGGAATTGCCCGAATACAAACCCGCGTCCAGGTAGGCCGTCCGGGTGTTCTGGTTCCCCAGGGTGGCATAGACGGCTCCGGTCTGGGCGATAAATTGATGGATCCGGTAGGGGAGGTAATTCTTTTTCCGGGAAGGGTCGGAATTGATTTTGTTGGACCATTCCAGCAGTTTTGTAATATAGGGATTACATTCGGCTTCTGCTCTTCCGCAATACTCCTGCAATTGTTGGCCGATGGCTTCAACGGTGAGAGGTTTTCGCCGGACCAGGGTTCCTTCTTTGCGTTCGAGGGCGATATTCTCCTCCAGCCAGTTGGCCACCGGATTGGTTTCAAATTCCGTGAAGGGTAACGCCGGATCAATTCCCCGGGTCACGGACAGGGCCACGCTTGCGGGGGTTACCGGTGAATCTGTAGTGAGGCTTTTGACCAGGTATTCGTTGACGATCTGGTTCTCGTGGATATCACTTCCGAAGATGAGGCTTCCGATTTTCGCCACCTCCTGTTTTTGTTCGGAAAGGGTGGCTGTATCGGACGAAATCATGGTGGCTGATGTTCCGATGCAGGTCACCGGGTGGCTTGCCCCCGCCTTGATCCTTCTGATCAGCAGGGCGACGTCCGATCCCTGGCGGCCCCGGTAGGTGTGCAGTTCATCGAAGACCAGGAAACGCAGGTTTCCAAGGATGTTGTTCCTGATGTCCATGTCCCTGCCTCCACGGGTCAGGATCAACTCCAGCATCATGTAGTTGGTCATCAGAATATGGGGAGGATTAACCCGCATTTTCTCCCTCGTCGCCTCATCCTCCTGTCCGGTGTACTGGCCATAGCGGATGGGGAAGATATCCCCCGTGATCTCTTTCAATTCCCTGATCTGCTCGATCAGGCTTTTCTCCCCCTCTTCGAAGGGAGTTCCCGTGGGCAATTTCCTTTTGATGTAGTTGCGCTCGTATTTGCGGAATTCTTCGTGTTGCGAGTTGATCAGGGCGTTCATGGGGTAAACGATGACCGCCTGTGTTTTCGCATCAAGAGATTCGGTTGACCTGAGGATATGATTAAAGATGGTGGCAATGTAGGTCAGCGATTTCCCGGAGCCGGTCCCGGAGGTGACAATGAACTCCTTCCCTGATGCACCGAGGGTGATGGCCTCCTCCTGGTGTTTGTATAGCTCGTAACCATAAAAGATATCCTGAAGCTCACGGTGCAGCAGACCGCTCTCCACCAGATTTTGGATGGTCCGTCCTTTTTCGAAAGTGGGGTTGAACTGCACCAGCGGGTCGGGCCACAGTTTTTTATTGTTCAATTCATCCTCCACAAACCGGAGAAGCTGCGGATCCTTGACATTCAAAAAGCTGTTGATGTAGCTTTTATAATTGTCGATCAACTTCTTATGGAATTCGAGTATGTTCATCAGGTCAGGGCATGTTTATATATGTCGATAATACTTCGGCTTGGTTTCCGGAACCTTAAAGATGGGAAAAGATTGTTAAATTTTCCTATATTTACGACTACAATTAATTCCCTGGGATGAAGTCTGTTTTAGTCAGTGTTATTTCCGCTCAAACATTGCCCAATTTTTTGTTGATTAAGGAACTAAGAGGGTTGTATTCCGGAATGGTTTTTATTACCACCCCGGATATGGAGGGCAAGGGGAATACTTCGATGAGCAGGAGCAGATGGATCGAAAGGGCTACCGGGATTCCGGAAGGATCAACGCCCCGTGTCATTGTTAAGGAAGATTCCTGGCCTGATATTCAGCAAAAACTACAGGAGTTTTTCCCGGATCAAAGCATTCATTATACGGTAAATCTCACCGGGGGGACAAAGGTTATGACCCTGGCGATTTTCCAGCATTTTGCAATCAGCGGGAATATGATTCTTTATGTTCCTTTTCCGAAGAATGAATATTGTGAGTTATTTCCAGACATTCACACTCTTCCGGTCAAAATAAAGTACAGGGCTACGCTGTCAGAATACCTCGCAGCGCATGGCCTCTATTTTACATATGCCGGTGTGTTTTCGAAAGACCAACAAACAACGGAGCTTTTTTTTAATGAAGTGCAGAAATCCAATTTCAGACTTAATGAAATTGACGAAATTAAACATGCTCATGATATGAGTATCCCAGAAGACAGGAAATATTATTCCGGAGGGTGGTTCGAAGAATACGTGTACCATATTATCAAAAAGGGCTTTAATTTATCAGACCGAAGAATTGCCCTGGGGGTGAACCTTTATCGTAATCCCGAAGATATAGTTTCGGATAACGAATATGATTTGATGTTTGTATTCAAAAATGCACTTTATGTCATTGAATGTAAAACATCTGCAGGAAACAGTAAAGAATATGCCCGAATCAACCTGGACAGATTTCTTTATAAGTTGGGGGCTATTACCCGTGATTTTGGGCTGAGAGTAAATTCGTATGTTTTCACGCTTACAAAATTCAGGAATGATGAAAACAGGATGAGCCAGCAGCTTGAAAAACGGCAGAGTATTTTAGGGGTCAGAGCTATTTTTGACCAGGTTTCATTTTATAATACTGGTGAAATTATTGCAAAACTCAAAAAGGGATAAAGCATGAAAAAGATTTGCACCTGATTTTGTGATGACAAAAAGTACAGAAAACAATTCATTAAATATGTAAGATGCTGATAAATCTTTCAAACCATCCGTCTTCAAGGTGGAGCAAGGACCAAGAAAGGGCTGCCGCTGATTATGGTGAGACCATGGATCTTTTCTTTCCCAATGTGGATCCCTGGTGGTCAGCTGAAGAAATCGAGCAAGTTGCTGATATATATGTGGAAAAGGTTTTGGAACTTATAAAGAGCCAAAATCCCAAACATTGTGCAGTTCACCTTATGGGTGAATTAACATTGTGCTACGCACTTGTAAAAAGACTCCATAAGAGAGGAATTTCATGCATTGCCTCTACTTCTGAAAGGTTATCCGTTGAAAATGGCTCCACGAAAGTATCTGAATTCAGATTTTGCAGGTTCAGGGAGTATTCCCGGTTGGGGGATGCGGACAGTGGCCAGGTTCAGAAGGTATAAGTATAAAAGTGTGGTGCATATTAAAAACAGAGTCATGCCTATCAACAGGTTTATCAGCTACACCCTGACCAGCGGCCAAAGCGAGGCCATCAGGCAAATGGAGTCCTTCTTTCGCGATGACCGCCAGATTTATGTGTTACAGGGATATGCTGGTACGGGAAAAACAACTTTGCTGAAAGGTATCCTGGATTACCTTGATGCTGAAAAAAGACCCTACAAGTTAATGGCCTCGACCGGACGAGCCGCGAGGGTCCTGACCAACAAAACCGGGAGGTCGGCTTCAACCATTCACAGCACCATTTATGAAATTGACAGTGCACGTACCGATGTTCAGGATGACCGTAAAGTCTTGGCTTTCAGACTTCGGCAAAATCAGGATGCAGCAGAAACCCTGTATTTCATTGATGAGGCTTCCATGATTGCTGACAAAACGGAGATGAACCAGAATCTTCTTTTTGATGACGGACGATTCCTGGACCATATCCTCAGGTATATAGGCAGAAGGAAAATCATATTCGTTGGTGACAGCGCCCAGCTGCCTCCGGTAAACTGTTCCTTTTCAGCGGCAATGGATGCGGATTATCTGGAAAGGACCTATCACCGGAAGGTGACCATGGTGGGGCTCACCGAGGTGAAGCGGCAGGAGGGGTTCGGAGGAATTATCACCAACGCAACACAGTTGCGTGAAAAATTGAATTCCGGAACACTGCCTCCCGTTTCCCTGAAGATTTCAGGTTTCGACGACATCATGCCGTCAGTGAACATTTGGAAGGCTGTGAAGGATTATTCCGTGGAGATTCTCAATCAGGGATTTGAAAGTGAGATCTTTATCAGTTATTCGAATGGTGGGGCCCACTACCTGAATTCAGAGATCCGCCGGAATATATACAAAAATCCCGATACTCCTCTTCAGGCTGATGAATGGCTGATGGTCATCCAGAACAATTACCAGACCGGCTACAACAACGGACAGCACCTGAGGTTACTGAACTGGAACAACAACGGGGAGAAAGTAGGAAATATATCACTGGTGGATGCTGAGGTTGAAGATCCCCAAACAGGAATAAGCAAGAGTGTTAAACTGGTGTATGATTTACTTTTCCGTAAGGATCCGAACCTAACCCTTGACGAAGAAAAAGAGTTCACAAAAGATTTTGCCATCAGGATGCGTCATATGGGAATTAAACCCGGAACCGACAGTTTTCTGGTTCGACTGATCAGTGACAAGCGGCTTAATGCTTTGCGCGTGAAGTTCGGGTATGCCATCACTTGCCACAAGGCTCAGGGTGGGGAATGGGACAAAGTTTATATGAATATTGAGCCAGCATTGGAAAAGATGCCCCGCGATTTGCAATACCGGTGGCTTTACACCGCAATTACCCGTGCGGCCAGTTACCTTGTTGTTCCAAATCACCCGATATTGTACTAAACGTATGGTTATGGTTTGAATAATTGGCAGTAATTTTAAAAGCTATGCAATGGATCTAATCATCAATTCTTTCGGCGCTACCCTGACCAAGGACAACGACACGTTTGTCATTATCCATGAAGACGGGAAGCAGCGCGTTCACCCTGACGGGATTAAAAGCATATCAATCAGTAAGGGGGCACAGATCTCAAGTGACGCCGCCATCATGGCCATAGAACATGAGATTGACGTTCTTTTTGTGGACAATGTCGGCCGTCCGGTCGGCCGTCTCTGGAGTCACAAATACGGATCGGTATCCACCATCAGGCGGGGACAACTCGACTTCAGCCTGTCCAAAAATGCCATCACGTGGATCAAGGGAATCATCGTCAGTAAGCTGGAAAATCAGCAAGCGGTTCTCCTGACTCTAAGGACCAAATCTCCGGAAGAAGAAGCGATCGTTAAGAAGTCTATCGGCAGGATTGAGGATTACCGTGATAAGATCAAGTCGCTGCAAGGCGAGGTGGTTCCTGATGTCGCCCCTTCCCTGCGGGGATGGGAAGGAGCCGCTTCCCGCATCTATTTCGATTGCATCAATTACTTTCTTCCCGAGAAGTTTCAGTTTTCGGGAAGGCAGCAACATCCGGCCACTGACCTTTTCAATTGCCTTCTGAATTATGCCTATGGCGTTTTGTACGGCAAGATTGAAGGGGAACTTATCAAGGCCGGAATAGATCCTTACGTGGGAGTCTTCCACCGCGATGATTATAACCGGCCCGTGCTGGTTTTTGACGTAATTGAGCTTTACAGGGTGTGGGCCGATTACGTGGTCATCGCCCTGGCCATGCAGGGAGCCGTCAATGAGGATGGTTACAGCGTGAGGGAGGATGGTTCCTTCTGGCTGGAAGGATTGGGTAAGAGAATCCTCATACAGTCGCTGAACGATTATTTGGATGAGCTGGTCACCATCAAAGGGGTTTCGCGCAGCCGGAACAGCCATCTGGGCCAGTATGCGCAGGACCTGGCACGCCTTTTCAAGAACCATACAACATAAAAGAAGGATATGCTTCAGGCTGGAAAATCTGTTACACAGAAAGATGATCTGTTGAAAAAGGTGCAACCCGAATACCTTTTTCATGCAGTGGTGAATCCCAAACCGGAAATAGCCGCAGCCATCAGGCAACTCCGGTTATTGAGGACCATCGATCCTAAACAATATGCATTCCGGAAAAGACAGCTTCCTTATGTGACCTGCGGAATATTCAATCCTCCGGTCAGAAGAACAGAGAACTTCGGTTGGATCAACCATTTTATTCTGGATTTGGATCATTTGGAGTCCAAAAATATGTTAGTGAGTGAATTGAAACAGAAAATAGTGGCCGATACAAGGGTAAAGCTGCTTTTCGTTTCTCCCGGTGAAGATGGGGTTAAGATTATGTTTCAATTGAAACAAAGATGTTATGATGCGGCTTTGTATTCCTTGTTTTACAGATCGTTTGCACTGTCCTTCGCAAAGCAATACCAGCTTGAGCAGGTGGTCGATAATCTGACGCGTGATGTAACGCGTGCCTGTTTTGTTAGTTTTGATCCCGAAGCGTATTACAATCCCGGGCCGGAACTGGTTGACCTTGAGTCGTATGTTGACAGGAGTAATCCCTTCGATGTCAGAGAGCTGAAACATTCCCTGAGGGAGCAGGAAAAGGAAATTCCCGGGGTAGAGCAGGATGAGGTGCTGGTTGGTCCCGATGTGGATCAGTGGGCGGCCATCAGGGAAAAGCTGAAACCTTCCGGAAAAACGAAGAAGGAAAAAATCATTTTCGTTCCGGAGGAAATGGAAAAGGCGGTTGAGAAAGTGGCTGAAAGGGTTAAAGACCTGGATATTGAGATCAAGGAGGTCATCAATATCCACTATGGCAAGAAATTCAGGTTCAGGTACAGCGTACACGAGGCTGAAATCAACCTTTTTTACGGGAAGAAGGGATATACCGTGGTTGTTTCTCCGCGGCAGGGGACACAGCCTGAACTGAATGAGATCTGTGCGCAGGTGGTGAATGAGATATTTAACGGAGATTGCGAGCTGAAAAAAGACATGGTACATGATTGAAAAGGCCAGTTAGAATGAATGTAGTCTATTTTGCATATGATTTCATTGTACAGGTTGGCGGGCACGTTAATGGACAAATGATATGGTAATTAAAAGCACAAAAATAAGAAAGCCTCGCGATGAAATAACGTTTCAGCAGAGGATGATGAAGCTTCGGAAGGCCGGAATTTCAGGATTGCGTGGTTTGCGTCAGGGAGAAGGGGTCGATGAACTTCCGTCGCTTCCTGAACGTATCGACAAGGTTTTGGGGGTGCTGAATACACAGAATAATAATCCAAGACAAATGATATATTTCATCATGTACGATATTGAAAGCAACAAGGTGAGAACTCTTGTTGCCAAGTACCTGATCAGGAAGGGGTGTACCAGGGTGCAGAAATCGATTTTCATTGCCAGTACAGAAAGACCGGTTTTTGATGAGATCAGGAAGGATTTGAAAGAAGTGCAGGAATGTTACGATAATTCTGACAGCATTATTCTGGTACCAGTTTCAACCGATGAGATAAGGGCGATGAAGGTTATCGGGCAAAATATTGATTTTGATCTTGCCTTGAAGAATAAAAATACCCTTTTCATATGATGGAACTTAAAAAGATTTCGATATTGTCGGTGGAATTCAATGTTTCCCTTACCAGGGAAGAATTTCCTGTATTGAATGAGGTCATTGAGAATAATCTGGGATTGTCAGGGATTATTAAACGCTGGAAGGAGACTGAGGTAGGGAATTATGTACATCCTGTTTGTCAGTATAAAAATGTAGAGGCTAAGACCTGCCTGTTTTGTTATGGAATGATTCCTTTTCCTGTGAGAAATTTGTTTACCGATACGGATTGGTATGTGTGGATTAGACCAAGGAAGGAACTATTTAAGGTGTCTGAGGTTAAATTCCGTTCGGCTGAAATTGGTGTAACAGATTCCTATTACCAATACAACATCAGAGACTGGGTTTTCGGGTCAAAGGACCGCGGTAGTTTTGGTCACTCTGATTCATTACAAAAGGAAGCTGACAAGTTTCTTCGTAGGGATGTTCTTCATGGTTTGGAAATCTTGGGTGCGGACACCAGCGAAGGTGTGGACACCATAGTTGTTGATATATATCAGGGAAATAGGACCGGGGGGGATGAATCGGATTCATTGACTTTTTATGATATTGAATTTGTGTCTAATGTGGTTTTCCCCGGGTTTTTTTCAATCGGTGGCGGTTCAGATGTTGGTTTTGGAGTGATATCCTTAAAAAAAAACACTCAGGAGTACTCTCAAAGCGGGGGACGATAATGAGTGAAAGGTGATCTGTATGAATGATTAAATTTGGGGATACCTATCCAAATGAGTGATAAAAAAGTTCTTTGACATGTTGGTTTAATGGAACTAAAATTTAAATATATTGTAGTAATTTTGCAGGCTCAAAAAATGAGGGTGTTTTTTGTTAAAAATTGTAACAATTCTTTAAATACAGGCGTTATTTGTTTGTTTTTGAGGAGTATATGAAGTCCACAGTCGGAGAGGTTGTTCCAGCAAGAGAAGGATTAAGACTTGGTAGTCTTCTTTCCTTGATTTTTTTTCTTTGTGTCGGAGAGGTTGTTCCAGCAAGAGAAGGATTAAGACACCCTTGATGTCGCCGGTA